>JAJCXU010000453.1 GCA_029263275.1 Ilumatobacter sp. | reverse complement strand
TCAACGTCGACACCGAAATGGACATCGATCTCGTCGTGGGCGAACAGCGCCCGTGGGAGCCGGGTCCGGTGCTCAGCACCAACTTCGGCTTCGGTGGCCACAACGGAGTCGTCGTCGTCGCACCAGCGTGAGTTGGTTCCGTCAACGAATCGGAACAACGGTCCTTGCCGGCGCATTGATCGCCAGCGGGATTGCGGTGGGAACCCCAATAATCGCGAGTGCTCCGGTGGTTTCGGCGCCAGCCAGCCGGTGGTACGAGGCACCTCCATATCGAACCGGTTCGAACGGCATCGCTGGCGTCCTACGACTCGCTGGAGGAAGCGGAATCACCATTCTCGGCGGCCCGGCGTGTCAGCGATGGGCCTACTACCCCGACTTCGGTCCTGCGCTCGAGATTCCGCTGAGTGGTTCGACCTCGACGCGGTCCACCAACGGACTCGGGCTGGCCGATGCGATCTGGACACTTCGCATCGACGTCGTATCGTTCGAGGACCCTTCCGTCGTTGAAGCGACAACGCTCTTGGCCGAGGACCAGCTCTGGGACGAAGCCGTCCTCGGTGGCTACGCCATCAATCTTGGGTTTCCAGCATTTCTGCTCGTTCCTGTCGATGATCCAGCAGCATGGCTGCGGTACAGCTCCCGCGTCGTCCTGACGTTCACAGCGTTGCTCCCCGGCGGAGCGACCTACGTCGCTTCCGACCACCACACCTTCGATGTTCCATGCAGCCCGTACATCCTTCCGCCAGCGCTCACGGAGCGCTCAGACGTCGGCGAAGACGAACATCAGGTCGCAGCCGGTGGCCAGCTCCCCGTTGACCTTGGCGGTGCCGCTGCCTTTGCCCGCTCGCGCTGACATTCGGCCCAGCTGCACCTCGATCACCAATTCGTCGCCCGGCACGACCTGACGGCGGAACCGGGCCTTGTCGAGCCCGCCGAACAACGGCAGCTTCGTGCTGAAGTCGGGGTGCGCCAGAACGGCGCAGGCACCGACTTGCGCAATGGCCTCGCACATCAGCACACCCGGCAACGTGGGCCGGACCGGGAAGTGCCCTGGAAAGAAGTACTCCTCCCCCGTCAGGCGCCACACACCGGTCGCTGACACTCCCGGCTCCAACGCCGTCAACTCGTCAACAAGCAGAAACGGGGGACGATGCGGGAGCAGGTCGATCGGTCGCGGGAAGTCGCTCATCTCCGCATTCTGCCCGCCCATCACGTTTGCGTGACGATTTTGGTGCTCTGGAGCACCAAAATCGTCACGCAAACGACACCAGGGTCAGCCGAGCAGTGCAGCCGGATCCACGTCCGGGGGCAGGATGACAGCGTCGATGGCGTGGATCACGCCGTTGCTGGCCGGCACGTCGGCGATGATCACCGTGGCACCGTTGACGGTCACGCCATCAGCGGTCGACAGTGCCACCGTCTGACCCTCGACCGTGGCGACGTCACCGTCGGTCACGTCAGCGGCCATGACCTCGCCCGACACCACGTGGTACGTGAGGATCTTGACGAGCACGTCCTTGTTCTCCGGGAGCAACAGGGCATCGACGAGACCATCAGGCAGCGCGGCAAATGCATCGTCGGTCGGCGCGAAGACCGTGAACGGCCCAGCGCTCGAAAGCGTCTCGGCGAGATCCGCTGCGGTCACTGCGGCAACCAGGGTGTTGAAGCTGCCATTGGCAACGGCAACATCGACGATGGTGCCAACTGCGGCATCTTCCATGGGCTCCGTGTCAACTGGGGCATCAGTCTCGACCGGCGCCTCGGTCGCTGCCGGGGCCTCGGTCTCAGTGGTCGCTTCGGCGCCATCGTCGCCGTCACTGCCACAGGCAGTCAGGGCGAGCAGGCCGGCGACGAGGCCGACGGACAGACGTGTGGTGGTAGTGCGCTTCATGTGGGGGGTCCTTTGAGAGAGATATCTGAATTGCTGTTCACGCCGCGTGTTGCGACATGCACTCTCTACGGAGCTCCCCAAAGGGCGGATGAAACTTCGTCGAAGATTCTTCGACGGCGGTGCAGACGGCTCTGATCAGTCCGAGCCGGGGCGCCGCTCGGACTCGCCTGACGCATCGCCGTCCCGCCCGGGCGGGTACGTCAACGCCAGGTCCTCAGCGGTCGGCTCCCGCTTCTCTCGGGCCTCGTCCGGCAGCTCGGCCAGGATCGCCTTCATGATGCGTTTCGTGTCCGCATCGACCGACTTGCCCTTGAGGACCACGGGCGCACCGACGCTGACGCGGACGTTGGGCGGGTCGGTGAAGTTCAACATCTTGGGACCGCGGCTCGACCGCGGCCACACCTTCTCCGTGCCCCACAGCCCCACCGGGATCACGGTTGCACCCGACATCTGGGCGAGTTGCGCCGCACCCCACCGCCCGGTGAGCTTGGTCTTGAAGAAGGCCGGGCCACGAGGGATGGTTCCCTCAGGCATCATCGCGACCATTTCGCCGCCTTCGAGCGCGTCGGCGGCCGCACGAAGTGGCTCGCCCGAACCGGTTCCGCGGTCGACTCGGATGCCACCCATTGCGGTGGCGATCGGCCCGACCACCGGAGCGTCGAAGACTTCC
>JAJCXU010000452.1 GCA_029263275.1 Ilumatobacter sp. | reverse complement strand
TGGAGCCCGGCGACGGCGGAAGCGACGGCATCGACGTGCCGACCGACGGGAACACGGGCCCGATGGCACCGGCCAACTTCGGCACCGTGCGAGTCAGCTCGCCGGAGATGGAAGTCGCCCAGGCGTGCTTCGCTGAGACCGGGTCGATCACCTGGACTGCGAGCACCGGCACCGGAATGATCCTCGAAGACCTCATCGACGGCGTGGCCGAGGCCGGCACCGTCCGCACTCCGCTCACGTTCGACCACAACGAACGAGGCGGCCCGCTCCTCACCCACGGCATCGAAGCCAAGATCGACGAATTCCGCGGTTTCGCTCTGACCTACGGCGTCAACGGTCAGGTCGGCGACATCGACATCAGCTGGGCAGCGTTGACGAGCGAGCCCGGCGGCCACACCTCACCGGCATTCTCGAGTCCTTCGAATCCCGCCTGCTTCGTCAGGGTCGGCTTCGGCATCACCATCGACAGCGAACCGCCGACGACTCGCCCCGGTGACGTTCTCGTCGGGCAGGCCCCCACCAACGACGAGGCCGCCCTCGACCGGCCCTCCGCCGACTTCGAAGTCGCGGTGCGACCGGTCAAGATCGATCTCGCACCGAAGTGCTTCGACGGCCCGCTCCCCACACGGCTCTTCCACACCGGCACCACGCCGGTCACGGTCGTACTCGACACCAAGGGCATCTCGGCCAAGCAGACCACGACCCAGGAGCACGTCGCCACCGAGCTCACCGATCAGCTCAGTGAGCTGGCGATCTCCGACGGAGCATTGCGAGCATTCGCCTCTGACGACCTGGGCTACCGCGTGACCGTCGACATGGAGGGATTCGTCACCGGCGGCATCGGGATCGACTGGGCCCTCATCATCACCGAGCCGGGCCACTACACCTCGCCAGTCTTCAGCAGCCTGAACGGCGGCTGCGACGCCCAGATCAACTTCGACGTGATCGAGATTCGCAACTGAGGAACTGCACATCGAGCCGCTCCGCACACGCAGGTGGCGGAGCGGCTCTGGCGCCTCTGCGGAGGGTGATTGGACGCAGTGGGTGACGGCAACCGACACGCCCGACGCCACAGTGATCGACATCAAAACCCCATCCGCACGACTGAAAGAGACCACTGTGAACTCCACCAAGACTGCCCTTGTCACCGGGGCGACCTCCGGCCTCGGCTTCGAAGCCGCCATCCACCTCGCGAACGACGGATACGGACGGGTCATCATCACCGGCCGGTCCATCGATCGGGCAGGAACAGCCGCCGCCAAGATGGCCGAGCGCACCGGCCACGACGTGTTCGAGCCCATCGAACTCGACCTCAATGGCAGCCAGAGCGTGGCCGCTGCCGTCGCTCAGCTCACCAACGCCGGACATCCGATCTCGACCCTGCTCCTCAATGCCGGCGCTGTCGGTGGCTCACAGATCGTGCACACCGCCGAGAACGTCGAGATCACCTTTGCGTCCTCACTAATCGGCCATCACCAGTTCACGACGGGCGTGCTCGACGCCGACCTGCTCACATCGGATGCCCGCATCGTGATTGCCGGGTCCGAGGCGGCGCGCGGCGACGTCCCGACCTTCAACCCCGTCGACCTTCCGACCTATGCGGCCAAGCACTTCGACGGCGACCTCGAAGCGGCCGCCACCAGCCTGATCCGACACGACGGACCACTCAAGTACAAGCCCGGCAATGTCTACGCCACCGCCAAGCTCTTCGTGGCCTGGTGGGCCTCGTCACTCGCCGAACAACTCCCCGATGGCATGACGGTCAATGCGGTGTCACCGGGCGCAGCCCCCGGCACCGACGCAGGACGCAACGCAAACTTCTTCATGCGCAACGTGATGATGCCGGTGATGAAGAAGGCACCGAAGCGTCTTGGCATGGCGGCGCCAGTCCCCGTCGCGGCGCAGCGCTACATCGACGCTGCCCAATTCGGGCCAGAGATCAACGGCCAATTCTTCGCCTCGGCCCCGAAGAAGATGACCGGCCCACTCCACGAGGTCGACCTCCCTCACGTCCGCGACGTGAAGAGCCGCGACGCCGCCTGGGCGGCCACGGTCAAGGTGTCCAACACTCACCAGGCAACGGTGTGACGACGACCTGATCAGGTCAGGGCGAAACGGTGTCGTCGACGCCCGGCAGCGGCGGGTCGCCGGCGCCCTGCACCGACTGGTCGATGTCGAGGCAGTTGCCGGTCATCAAGCCGGCATCGGGCGAGAGGCAATAGACGATAGCGTTCGCTACTTCCTCGGGCTGCACCAGACGTCCGAGTGGCCGCAACGGCGCGGCCAGTTCCAGCCAGTTCTCGGGCGCGCCGTCCTGCTCCATCTGCGTCCGATGCTCAGACTCGGTCTCCATCCACCCCGGGTTGACCTGGTTGACGCGGATGCCGTGGCGCATCAGCCCGTACGCCAGGTTCTTCGTCATCACCGTCAGCGCCGCTTTCGACATGCAATATGCGGTGAGCTTCGGCTGCCCGCCATGACCCGATGTCGAACCGACGTTGACGATCGAGCCCGGACTCCCCTGCTCGATCATTGCTCGGGCCGCCGATTGGATCAGGAAGTACGGGGCCTTGACGTTGACACTCATCTGCCTGTCGACGTGCTCAGGCGTGTCTTCGAAGAGCGTCGCACGCGACGTCGCTGCGGCGACGTTGACGAGCCCGTCAACTCTCCCGAACTGCTCGATCGTCGCCTCGACGATCGCGGCAGGCGCTGCGGGGTCCGCGACATCTGCTTGCGTGAACTTCGTCTCGACTCCTGCCGCAGAGAGTTCCTGGGCCAACTCGTTTCCCCGATCGACAGAACGGCCGACCAGCATCAGCCCGTCGGTGAATCCGGTACTGGCCAGTCGACGTGCGACGGCCGCGCCAAGGCCTTGGGTGCCCCCGTTGATGATCGTGATCATGATGACTTCTGTTCTGTCGCGAAGGGTGAGCTCGGCGGTGTGTCAGTTGACCGCGTAGGGGCGGTTGTCGATTGGCTGTGATCCGGCGCTCACGTCCGGAACTGTCGTTGCCTGATCGACGTAGTCGGCAAAGTACTGCAAGACGCCCGCACGCTCGAGCAGTGCATCGAGCTGCGGGGTTCGCGCCGCGACGTAGCGAGCAAGCATCACCCCGCGAGCACCATCGAGAAACGGCGTCGAAGCAATGTCAGCAGTGACGCCCGGTGCCAGTTCGACGACTGCAGCGCCAGCGACCGTGGCCTCCGCAACCCACGGCAGATAGTGCCGGCCAGCTTCGGCGATCACTGCAATCAATGTGTCGGGAACGTCATCGATCTCGAGCCACGGGCCGAACGACTGCTGCTGGGGCATCAGCAATCGTGACGTATGAGCAACAGCGGCGGGACCGTGCTCGTCGGTCAACTCACGGCAGTAGGGGTCACCCATGAAGTGGGCTGCGTTTGCGCCGAACACGGCGAAGTCCGCGATCGAGGGACGGTCGCCGAGGAGGTAGCCCCCATCCGTGAGGTGGGCGTCGAGCGCCTGCATCCACGGCACCACCACGGCGCTCATCCACGCATCGATGTTGTCCGCCGTGACACCGAGCTTCGGCAGGCTCGCCGTCATCGTCTCCACGACGCGATCACGTGCGAAGGCCGCCGGGAACGGCAGCGACGACGACAGCTCCTCAGCAATCTGCCAACCGGCCGTGACCGTGTTGGCCGGATAGCTCCAGCGGCTGCCGACCGCCGGTCGATAGAACCACTCGTCGGAGAAGTCATCCAGCACGTAGGCGAGGAACCGCAGGGTTGCATCGGTCGGCAGCACCGACTTGTCCGGGGCGGTCGCTGGATCCAGGTGCTCGATGATCGACGTCGAGTCCCACATGAACTCGCCGTCAGGTTTCGTGACGACGGGAATCCCGCCATTCCAGCCAGCCTCGGTCGCCGCGGCTTGCTGACCGAAGCCCGGCTCCAAGCGCCACGGCCGGTCGGTGTAGTCGAAGTAGCCCGTCACCTTGCGCGTGAAGTAGGAGCGGGTCAAACCGAAGACGAGATGGGGGACCATCGGAAAAGCGTAAGCGGTCGGACCGCGGCGGGAACTGTCGAGGGCAAGGTCTCCGACCAACTCGGAAAGGTCTCCGACCAACTCGGATACGGCGTGATGTCGCTGTACAACCATGTCGCGAACAAGGAAGAGATGTTGGTCGGCATGGTCGACCTCGTCGCGGCGGAGATCACACGACGTCCTGCTCGCTCACCACTGGGCGGCAGCAGAGTGGTCCCTCCGAATGCCTGGCCCTGCACGCCATCACGATGCACATCGTCGGCTTCA
>JAJCXU010000451.1 GCA_029263275.1 Ilumatobacter sp. | reverse complement strand
GTTCGCCATTGGTGAGACCGTGCTGGAGGTGTGGCGGGATTGTGCGCCGTGCAGCTTGATGGACGACTTCTTCGGCGAGGGAGCCCGTCAAGCGCTCCGCGATCGATGCGGAATCTCGGCCAGCGTGATCACCGGCGGTGTCATCCGCGTCGGCGACGTGATCCGATTCGGTTAGGCGTTGGAGAACTGGAAGCCGCAGTTGACCGTGGTGAAGTTGTCGAGCCGCAGCGATGAGATGCCGGAAGTTCGCGCTGCATCTTGCATCTGCGGGCTGTTGAAGATCCCGTCGAGATCAGCGAGGTCACTCGCCGACTCGATCTCGCGGTACGCGGCTGCCAAGAGCGGGGTCAGGATCGCGGTGCCATCGGCAACGGCCCGAATCTCGACGGCGACTTCAGCCGGCGCAGCGGCAGCGGCCCGGTCGTAGGCCGCCAGCAGATCGGGAAGCCCTGCCTCCACGCCATCGGCGAGCGATATGAACGCGGCAATCGTGTCGGCCTCGGAGACATCACTCCCTGCCTCGGCCAGCCCGATCAGGATGTCGTTCGTTGCGTCGGTGGTCGCGTCGGTGAGATCCCGCACCGTCTGCAATTCGGCACAGGTTTGTTCGACGTCGCCCGGATCATCGGCTGACCGTTCGACGATGGTGGTCGGCGCAATCGTGGGCGCCGAGACGTCGACCTCGCTGTCATTGCCGGCATCGGAACCGCTGCCGTTGCACGACGCGACGACCAGCGCGAGCGCGCATGGCAGGACAACGAGGACGCGTGGCGCTTTCACGCTGGGAGACGTTAGGGCGTTGCCGCGTACGATCAACCTCATGGCACTCACTGGAACGTACGTACCGAGCACGATGGACTGGGTCCGGGAGCAGGTCGAGGCGTACGAGGCCAGCAACGGCCAAGAAGCCAACACGCTGCGCGAGACCGGGATCCCGATCGTTGTCGTCACGACCAAGGGTGCCTCGAGCGGCAATCTCCGCAAGTTCGCGTTGATGCGTGTCGAGCACGAGGGCGAGTACGCGCTCGTCGCATCGATCGGTGGCGCACCGAAGAACCCGTCGTGGTTCCACAACCTGGTTGCCGAACCGATGTGCGAGATCCAAGACGGACCTGCGCCTGCCGACTTCACGACGCGCATCGTCGAGGGCGACGAACGGCAGGCTTGGTGGGACCGCGCCGTGGCGGTGTTCCCGACCTATGCCGAATACGCCAAGAAGACCGACCGCACCATCCCGGTCTTCATCGCCACGCGGATCTGAACCACTCGCACTGTCTGCGGCCCGACACGCTGAGCGAGCAGGCTGCCTGTCAGGCTGACCGACGTGACCACGACGGAAGCCGGAGTTGAACGGCCGGCGAACGCCATCACTGTCCACCCGTTTCGACTGCTGTGGCTGAACAACGTCTGCTTCTTCCTCGTCTCGAACGCGCAGCGATTCGTCTTCGGCTGGCTGGTGCTCGACGGACTGAACCGCAACGAGAGCGACCAAGGGATCGTCGTCTTCACGCTCGGCTTGCCCTCGGCACTGCTCGTGCTCCAAGCCGGCGTCTGGGCCGACCGGTGGGATCGCCGCAAGATGCTGATCTGGACCCAGATCGCTGGCGGCATCGTGATGGCAGCGACAGCACTGCTGATCCGCGCTGACGCGATCTCGTTCGGGTGGGTCATCATCGTCACGCTCTTTGCCGGCGCAGCGTCGGCGATCGGCCAGCCCGTGCGCTCAGCGCTCATCCCTGCTCTGGTGCACAAGGACCAGCTCTTCAGTGCAATCGCCATCAACGCGATCGCCATGACATTGTCACTGATCCTCGGCCCGGTGCTCGCCAAGGTCGTTGGCGACCAGTGGGGCTTCGACGGCGCGTTCTGGTTCCAAGCCGGCCTGATGTTCGTCGGCGTGGTGTTCCTCCTTCGGCTCGACATCCCGCACCACACCGACTTGCCACCCAAGCGCTCGGTGCTCGCCGAGACCAAGGACGGTCTCCGACACGTGCTCGGCGACGCGAACATGCGCGTGCTGTTCGGCCTGCTCGTGATGGCCAGCCTGACCGTGAACCCCGCCATCATGGTCACGCTGCAAGCACACGTGAAAGACGGCCTCGGCCGCACGGCCGGCGAGGCGGCTGCACCGTTCGCGCTGATGGGCCTTGGCATCGCGATCAGTTCCGTCGTCGTGATGCGCAAGGGCAACATGAAGAACAAGGGCGCCGCCTTCCAGCGGGCGTTGATCTGCGGCTCGACCATCACGATCCTCACGGGCCGCACCACCGAGATGTGGCAGGTGCTCGCCCTCGCGTTCGTGATGGGCCTGGCCGGCGGTTTCTACATCAACATGAACCAAGGCCTCATCCAGGCCAACACGCCCCACGCCCTGATGGGTCGGGTGATGGGTCTGTACGCGCTGACGTCGTTCGGCATCATGCCGTTCGGAGCACTCCTGCTCGGCGTGATCGCCTCGTGGACCAGCGCGGGCGCCGCGATCAGCGGTGCGGCGGCGGTGAGTCTCGTGATTGTGGTGACGACCTACGTTCGCCAGCGCGAGCTACGCGAACTCGCCTGACAGCAGCGTTGCCAACAATCGTCGACCCAGCGCGTTCAAACGCGGGTTGTCCGCCGAGTTGGCCAGGTACACCACTGCGAAGTGCAGTGCCCATGCCGCGCCGCGGGACCATGTTGCATCGTCGACATGCGGCATCGCTCGGCGGAACTCGCCGCGCGCTGGCGCGTCGAACAACATCCAGCCAATGGCCAGGTCAACTGCGGGGTCGCCACTCGTGATGTCGCCGAAGTCGATCACCGCACTGATCGCGCCGTCGTCGACGAGCATGTTCGCTGCGTGAAGGTCGCCGTGCAGCCACGCGGGCGGGCCAGCGTGCGCGGCGACGTCGACGAGTTCGGCGAAGCGCTGCCGAATCACGTCCGCCGCGGGCAAGCCGCCGAGGTCGACACGTTCGAGGTTGACAGCCATGCGTGGCCCCAGCACTCGGGCGTCCT
>JAJCXU010000450.1 GCA_029263275.1 Ilumatobacter sp. | reverse complement strand
CCAAATAGTTACGCATGGGGTCAGGCCCCTTTCGCAACTATTTGCTCGCCGGAAGGTGCTCGACCTCGTCACCGACGCGCACCACACCGGGGCTGGCGACCAGCGCGCCAATCGACAGGAACGTGTCGCGCTCGGCATTGATGTGCTTCAACAGTTCGATGTCGCGATCAAGGCCAGGCTGCGGACGAGTGATCATCACGCACCGGTCGATCTGCTTGAACACCGCGAGCTCAGCGCCCGCGTCGCCGCCGATGCGGACATGATCACCGACGAAGTCGTCCTCACCGGAACCATCGACGACGACGTTGGTGCGGAATCGGCGAATGTCCCAGTCGCCGAGCGACCCGGTTGACACCAGCGACAGTCGGCTCCACTTCGAGTCGTGCCACGCCCCTTCGGGCCCCGTCCACGAGACCCAGTTCGCGTCGTTCTCGAAGTCGATCGGCACCTCGTAAGTGCCGCCCTCATCGCCCGCCTTGCGGAGTTGCACTTCCTGACCGAGCCAACGCGACAGCGCAGCACTGGCCCCACGCTCGTCAACGTCACCCAGTTCAGGGAGCGTGACCACGAGTTCCCCATCGTCGATCCGGGCCGACGCAAAGAGCAGTTGAGGTGAACGCCGAGCCGTGAGGACCGTGCCCGTCGCCACGTCGAACACGCCCCATCCTCGATCACCCTCGATCCCGAGCTCGCCGATCGAGGCGGAGTCGAGACGCTCGCCACCAATCGATTTCACCGGGTAACGCCAGAGCTCAGTGACCTGCATCCGCTCCAACGTAGGCCACCACTTCGTCCCGTGCTGCCCGGGATATCTGGGACCGTTCGCCGGGGACTGCGGCTGCGCCTGCGTGCTCAGCACAGGGTTGGGTAAACTCCCCGCATGAGTGAACCCACCGACACGATCAGCCCGGCCGACGTCGACGAGGCCCCTGTCGAAGCCGCTGCTGAACTGACCGAAGAGCTGCTCGTCGAGGAGATCTCCATCGACGGCATGTGCGGCGTCTACTGAGCACTCGGATCCACACCGGCAGCATCACATGCTCGACGCCACGCTGGCCCTGCACCCGCAGGTGGCGCTCCGCCCCGAGCCATTCGGCGCGCTGGCGTATCACTACGGCAATCGCAAGCTCATCTTCCTCAAGCACCCCGACGTCGTCCGCGTCGTGCGGTCGCTCGACGGCACCGCCACGGTGGCCGAGACGCTCGCGGCCTGCGAGATCGACCAGGCCCGCTGGCCATCGTTCGAGCAGGCGCTCACCAATCTGCAGACATCGGAGATGCTCCAATGAGCAAGACGCAACTCGTCGAACAGCTGAAGGGCGGCCTCGACGCCCCCATCTGCCTCACCTGGGAACTCACCTATGCGTGCAACCTCGAGTGTGTGCACTGCCTGTCGTCGTCGGGCCGACGCGACCCACGCGAGTTGACAACCGACGAGGCCAAGGCCGTGCTCGACGAGCTGCACGACCTGCAGGTCTTCTACATCAACATCGGCGGCGGCGAGCCGATGATCCGGCGCGACTTCTTCGAACTGCTCGAGTATTCGATCGGCCGTGGCATCGGTGTGAAGTTCTCCACCAACGGGGCGTTCATCGATGCGGCGAAAGCCAAACGACTCGCTTCGATGGAGTACCTCGACATCCAGATCAGCCTTGATGGCACCGACGCTGTCACGAACGATGCGGTGCGCGGCGAGGGGTCATACGACACCGCGATAGCGGCGATGCAGCACTTGCAGGATGCCGGGTTCGGCGAGTTCAAGATCTCGGTTGTCGTCACCCGCCACAACGTCGACCAACTCGATGAGTTCAAGGCGCTTGCCGCCGAGTGCGGCGCCCAACTGCGCATCACACGCCTGCGTCCTTCGGGCCGTGGCGCCGACAGCTGGCACGACCTCCATCCAACTCAGGCCCAGCAGCGTCAGATCTACGACTGGCTCGTCCTGAACGGCGAGAACGTGCTCACCGGCGACTCGTTCTTCCACCTCAATGCGCTCGGCGAGGAGCCGTTGCCCGGCCTCAACATGTGCGGCGCCGGCCGAGTCGTGTGTCTCATCGACCCGATCGGTGATGTGTACGCGTGCCCCTTCGTCATCCACGACGAGTTCAAGGCGGGGTCGGTGCGCGATCAGGGCGGGTTCAGCCACGTGTGGAAGCAGAGCGATTTGTTCACCGAGCTGCGTGAGCCACAGTCCGCCGGCGCTTGCGCCTCGTGCGGCAGCTTCGACGCCTGTCAGGGCGGTTGCATGGCAGCCAAGTTCTTCACCGGCATCCCACTCGACGGCCCCGACCCCGAATGCGTCGGCGGCTATGGCGAGACCGCGACGCTCGCGGCATCGTCCAACCAGGCACCGAAGCCGATGATGGATCACTCCAAGCCGTCTCGCGTCGCGGTCACCATCGGCCGCCGCTGACCGGTCAGTCTGTGCCTGGCACAGACTGACCGCTAGTCGAGCGCGAGGTCGGCGTCGTAGGACTTTTCGAGGGCGGTACGTATGCCCTCTCGCTCCATCCCGAACTGTCTCCCGGCGATGTCGGCGAGGTCTGGTGCGGCGGCATGGCCGACCCATGACTCGGGGTTCCAGACCTCGGCCCGGCGGAACGCCTTCGCGCAATGTCCGTACAGCTCGGCGACTTCGACCACGATCGCGAGCTTCGGACGGCGCAGTTCCGCGGTGAACACATCGAGCACGGAGGGATCCGTTGTGAGGGTTGCTGGGCCGTTGATGCGAAGCGTTTCGTCCTTGCCCGGCATCACCAACAGCAGGCCCACGTGCGGACACGCCACGATGTTCTCGAGGCTGTCGAGCCGGTTGTTGCCGTTCAGATCGGGAATGGCGATGTGTCGATCGTCGAGTCGCTGGATGAAACCGGGAGGGCCGCCGCGCGGTGATGCATCGATGGATTCCGCGCCGTCGGTCGTCGAGATGACGACGAACGGACAACGGTCGATGAACGCTGCTGACGACTCGTCGATCGTGTCGAACACCTTGTTCGCCGCACCGGTGCTCGGCTCTCGATAGAGCTCGCGCAGTCCAGCGAGGTCGGTGATGCGGTTCGTGATCTCCATCCGTCGAGCTTCGCACAGCGGTCGCGCCGTTTGCGTTCCGACTTCGGCGAACCGGTCAGCAGGAATCCCCACACAAGCGGGGTGAACGGATTCCGATTCGAGTGTCAGGGAGCGATGACTGCGGGCGGCGCGCCGTCGGTGACGAACTCGACCTCTTGAACTGCACGGGTCATGGCGACGTACAGCAGACGCGCTCCACGCGGCGTGGGAGTGTCTCCAGCCTCGTGCAGGATGGCGTGCGGGTTGACGACGATGACACCGTCGACCTCCAGGCCCTTCACCGCTTCCGGACCAAAGATCGGGATCTGATTGCGCTCGAGTTCATGGACGTGATCCGTCGCCGACAGCTCAACAGCGGCGAGTTCCGTTGCGATGGCTTCGTGCAGGTTGATCGGCGCGACGACCCCGGTGTTCTTGTGGCGCGACTTCATCGCGACAACAGCAGACGCGATGTCGCCGGGCAGGTCGTTCGACGCACTCCGCCGCCAACTCGGTGCGGCGCCGGCGACACGGACGCTTCGACTTTCCGTGGCATCGACGCCGGTGAGTGGCAGCAGCCGGTTGGCCACGGTGAGGATCGGTTCGGGGACGC
>JAJCXU010000449.1 GCA_029263275.1 Ilumatobacter sp. | reverse complement strand
CGGCTCCGAAGTCGGCGAGCGTGCTCTATGCGCTCGGTGACCCAGCTGTGTCGGCAGCGGTGGAAGCCGCGTTCACGGCCGCGGTCGAGCAAGCGATCGCATCGCTGTCGCCGCGAATCGCGTATACGCGCACAGGCCATGCCGGGGCTGCGGTCGTCGACACCGAGGGTGTGTTCGGTGTCAGCTATCGGCACCGCACGAGCCGAGCCCTCGATCCACAACTCCACGATCACGTCTTGATAGCGAACGCCGTGCGCACCGTGTCGGATGGTGAGTGGCGCACGCTCGACGCCCGGGGTCTGTATCGGAACGCGAAGGCTGCCGGTGCCGAGTTCCAGACGTTCTTCCGGTCGGCCCTGACCGCGTCGCTGGGTGTCGCGTTCGGTGATGTCGATGCGAACGGTCAGGCCGACATCGTCGGCATCGACCAGGGGGTGCTCGATGAGTTCTCGGGGCGCGGTGCCGACATCGAGGCAGCACTGGGGGAGTGGACGGCCGGGTTCGTGGAGCGTGAGGGACGAAACCCGACGCCGGCCGAGGTCGGCAAGGCGCACAAGACGATCACGCTGGCCACACGACCTGCCAAACCCGACGAGGCAGCGCACCCGACTGCAACGCTGCGGGCTGGGTGGAGGACTCGTGCTGAGCATCTGGTCGATGTCGATCGGATGATCGCGTCGGCGCTCGGAAACGTGGTCTCACCTGCGGCGATCGTGTGCCCGACGGTGGAGGAGGTGCTTGAAGCGGTGGAGACACGACATGCGGAATGGTCCGAGTCGCAGCTGATCGAACAGATCGCAATGCGCACGACCGGTCCCGACCCGGCCACGATCGCAGACATGATCGAACAAGTCCGAGCCGAGGCGATGGCGTCGGCCGGCGTGGTCGAACTCTGCCCGCCGGTCGAGCCGGGCGACATCGTTCGTGCATCGGATGGGCGCTCGGTTGGGCTGGCGCCCTCAGCCGTGCGGTACACGACAAGCCGCCACCTGCTCCGTGAGGTCGAACTCGTCGAATGGGCAACCGTCCAGGCGATGACCCGCCATCGTCAGCACGAACCCGCTCCCGAGACGTTGAAGGGTCTTGATGCGAGCCAGGCCGAAGCGGTGTCCTTGATGTGGGGACGACTCGTCCGGTGACGACGGTGGTCGGCCCGGCCGGTACAGGCAAGACCCGAATGCTCGCCGCTGCCGTCGACTCATGGCGACACGCCGGAGTCCACGTCTTCGGGGTCGGTCCGTCGGCTTCATCCGCGCAGCAGCTCGCGGACGCTGCTGGCATGGCAGCGGACACGCTCCACAAGTTCGTCTACGAACACCACACGAAATGGGTCGAACGTCGCCAGCCGCCGGACCGGGAGTGGGCAGTGCCGGCCGGGTCGGTCGTGATCATCGATGAAGCCGGCATGGTCGACACCCGACTCCTCCACACCTACGCCCAGATTGCACAACGCAATCACTGGCGAACGATCCTCGTCGGTGATCATCGCCAACTCGACCCCGTGGACGCCTGCGGCATGTTCGCCGAACTCGTCGAACACCCCGACGTGCTCACAGCGGAACTCGGCACGCTGCACCGCTTCGTAAACGAGTGGGAAGCCGACGCCTCACTCCTGCTTCGAGACGGCGATGTGGATGCGGTCGAGGTGTACGAACGCCATGACCGGATTCACGGTCACGACGATGAACACGCTGCGATCGAGGCTGTCGTCGACGCAGCGTTCAACGGCACTGTCGAGGGTCGCGACGTACTCGTGATGGCGTCAACCAACCGAGTCGTCGAGCAGATCAACGAGATCATGACCGAACGGCTACTCGCTGCAGGCTTGCTCGACTTGGCTGAAGCGATCGACATCGGAGGGCATCGTTTCTATGTCGGTCAGCCGGTCGTCACTCGAGCCAACGACCGCCGGCTTACCCACGGCCCGGACAGCGAGCAGTGGGTGCGCAACGGTGACCGGTGGACCGTCCTCGCCGGCACGAGAGACGAGCTGTACCTCGAACACCGAGAGACCGGCGACCGACAAGCGCTGCCGGCCGAGTACATCGAGGCGAGCAACGTGGCCGTCGATTACGCCTCCACGATCCACCGAGCCCAAGGAGCCACCGTCGACGAAGCACACCTCGTCGTGTCCGAGCACACTGACGCCAAACAGCTCTACGTCGGGGCCACCCGCGGCCGCACCGCCAACCACATCCACACCAATCCGCCAGCATTTGACGATGACCACCACGGTCGGAGTTTCCCGGTCGCCGAGTGGTCGCCAAGTGATGCGATGACTAACGCGCTCCAACGAGAAAGCACCGGAACCACAGCGCTCGCCCGACGGCGACGACTGCGTGACGGTGCCAGCGACAGCCGCTCCCACGACATCGGCGCCGCGGCGACGGCTGAGCAGCGCCTGGCGGCTCTCCGATTCGCACGTCGCGACTCAGGCCGAGGTCTGTGAATTGGACCGGGTCTCGTGGAGCGTCCCGGTCCTGCAATTATGAGCTGCTTCCGGTTCGCCGCGACCGATCGAAAGTGCCGGTAGCGCGTGGTGTGTCCGGTCGAGCCGGCTGAGTTTTCTGGAGCGCCTTCCGCGTCCTCCGCTCGGGATCAGCGGCAGATGTCCGTTGGGAGCGTGAGGGCGAGTTGGTCGATCTGCTTGGTCAGGGTCGCGTCCCGAGCGAACCGGAGGTTGCGTACCTCGTTGTCGGGGCCATCATCGATGTCGACCCGGACGATCTTCCAATCCTCCGACCGCCGAACGTCGAGCACGACGTCGACGCATCGGCCGTCATCCGCCGAGTGGGGGCGGCAGTAGATCACCTGCCCAGTGTTCGACGACCCACCGACCTGTCCAGCCGCAAAGCCGAGCGGCGTCAGGACCGGATCGAGTGCGTCGACAATGAGGCTCATCGGCGCCTTTGATGCCTGTGTCATCGGAACAGTCTGGTCGGCACGGGCTACCGGCAGCGGTCGGATTGCTCGGACTTCTCGGCGGGCAAGAATCTCCGTACGGGCCGGCGAGCGCCGAGGTGTACCGATAGAGGATGGGTCAGGTGGTCCCCGTTGGCCGATGTTCTGATCGGTCTACGCAGGTCGTTCGCTTCGACGGTCGACGATCTCGTGGGTATCTCTGCGTAGGAGTTCGTAGCGCAGCTCGGTTGTCTGGTCTCGGGCGGACTCGGCCGGGGACTGAGGGACAAAATGTGGGATCAAGGCGGAGCCATCAGGACGGAGGTGGGTGGCGATCCGAACAAGTGCGGCCTGCGCTGTTTCGTCGTCGGGCAACAAGTTGAACGTGGCCCCGGCGAGGTAGATCGATCGAACGTGCCGGCCTCGCGTGGGTCGGTCGGCGCTGAACCACCCACGATATGCGTGCGCCCGGTGGCACTGGCCTGTCGACGCGCGGCGCCGTCGATCATGGTTGTTGCATTCATCGTTGTATAGCTGTAAAGTTCCTCTTCATGTCCGACGTCCTCCCCTCCAATCTGCTCGAGCCGGCAGCCGAGCGGTTCCGCGTGTTGGGTGATGCGACTCGACTGACGCTGATCCGGACACTGCTCGACGAGGGCGAACTGAGCGTGGGCGACCTCGTCGCACGACTCGATGCCAGCCAGGCCAACATCTCCAAGCATCTCCGCATCATGCACGGCGCCGGCATCGTGACCCGCCGGCCCGAAGGAACGTCTGCGTACTACTCGGTCAGCGACCCGTCATTGGTTTCGCTCTGCTCGATCGTCTGCAACCGCATTCGTGAGCAGGCAGTAGCCGAAGCGGATGCGTTGACCAGCTGACGGCACCGACCGTCCGCCGAACACACCTCGATCTTCCCGTCCACCTTTCCCCACCCTTCACCACCGTCCATTCAATCGTTTTATAGTTGAGGAGTAACACATGAGCGCCACACTCACCGAACGTCCACCCAGCCCGGCCCAGGCCACATCACCGCAAGGCGGCCCACTTGCGCGCCTCGGCCGGTGGTCGCGCGAGCATCGGCGCTCTGTCATCGGCGCCTGGATGATCCTCGTGATCGCACTGGGCATCTTCGCTCCTCGCCTCGAGAGCTCGCTCTCGGGAGCGATGTGGGAGGTCAGCGGCAGCGAGTCACTCGCCGCCCGCCAGATCGTCGAGGAACAGTTCGGCGGGATGTCCTCCCAGTCGGCGGTCGTCGTGATCCACAGCGACTCGAAGTCGGTCGACGACCCCGAGTTCCAACAGGCCATCCAAGATGCGGTGGCGGTGCTCGCCGGTGAGTCTGCCTTCGGACCCGCGGCCGCTCCCATGCCCGGCATGGACGGGCAGACCGTGATGATCCAGGCCGGCGCCGTCGTCGATCCGACCGAAGCGGTTCGTGCCGCAGAGCGGATCCACGATGACGTCGGAGCGTTGTCGACCATCGACGACGGTGGTGACCTCACCGTTGCTCTCACCGGTTCACCCGCATTCTGGGCCGACTTCAACGCCGTCAACAGCGAAGGCATGAAGAAGGCCGAAGTCCTCACGTGGCCCGTCACCGCCGTCATCTTGATCATCGCGTTCGGCACACTCGCCGCCGCCGGCCTCCCGTTGCTGCTCACCGCTGCCGGTCTCCTGACCTCGATGGGTGTGCTGTTCGGCATCACCCAGGTCACCGACCTCTCCGTGTGGACGCTCAACTTCGCGATGATGTTCGCCCTGGCCTTGGGGATCGACTACGCGCTCTTCATCGTGACCCGCTTCCGAGCGGCGATGCACGCTGATCCCGACGATCTCACCGAGGCGGTCGGCTTGACGATGGACACCGCCGGCAAGGCCGTGGCGTTCTCCGGCCTGACCGTGTTGATCAGCCTCTCGGCGATCTTGCTCGTCCCGATCCCGGCCTTCCGTTCGATGGCCGCCGGCATGATGCTCTCAGTCGGCTTCGTGCTCCTGGCGGCACTGACGTTGCTGCCGGCCATGCTCGGCAAGGGCATCGACAAGTTCGCCATGCCGTGGCACAGCGTCGGTGACCACCGCAGCCACAAGTTCGAGGCGTTCGCCAACCGCATCAAGGCTCGCAAGGGTCTCGTCGCCGTCGGCGCCACCGCGGTCCTGCTCGGCCTCTCGTCCCCGCTGCTCGGTCTGAGCACGGGCATGCCGTCGATCTCGGTGCTGCCGCAAGACGAGCAGGCTCGTGAGGGCTACGACATGATCGCCAACGCCTTCGGACCCGGCGGGCCCGGCCCGATCCAGGTGATCGTGCCGGCAGGCACCAGCCCAGAAGCGGTCGCCGCGACCGTGTCCGGCATCGGTGGGGTCGCCATGGCGTTCCCACCGGCACCAGGCGCCGAAGGTGCGTTCATGATCAACGCGATCTCGATGTACGACCCGTCGTCCTCCGAGGCGATCGACCTCATCGGCACGATGCGCGACGCGCTGCCCGAAGGCGTGCTGGTCGGCGGACCCGTCGCCGAGAACCACGACCTCGACAAGTCACTCAGCGAGAAGGCACCGCTGGTCATCGGCGTGGTCTTGGCGCTCGGGTTCCTGCTCCTCCTGCTCGCATTGCAGGGGGTGCTCATCGCGCTCGTCGGCGTGATCTTCAACCTGCTGTCGGTCGGCGCAGGATTCGGCGTCGGCGTGCTCGCCTTCCAACACGGATGGCTCGCCGACATCTTGGGCTTCGAGAGTCAGGGCTACCTCACGTCGTGGGCACCCCTGTTCTTCTTCTCACTCGTGTTCGCCATCTCGATGGACTACACGGTGTTCCTCCTCGCTTCGACCCGGGAGCATTTCGAGCACAGCGGAGACGCCGACGAAGCGGTCAGCGGCTCGATCGCTCACACCGGTCGACCGATCGTTGCGGCGGCCGGGATCATGATGGCCGTGTTCTTCACCTTCGCCATCGCCGGCACCCTGCCGATGAAGGAGATGGGTTTCATCCTCGGGAGCGCCGTGTTGTTCGACGCCCTCCTCGTCCGCCTGGTGTTGGTGCCGTCCGTCCTCTACATCCTCGGCAACAAGGCATGGTGGCTGCCGAAGTGGCTCGACAAGATCCTCCCGGACATCAAGTTCAGTCACTGACGATCTGAACAACCCATCCGGCGACGCCCAGAAAATGATGAAGCCCTGGCAGCGAGCACTGCCAGGGCTTCGTCGTAGACGATATGACTCAAACGTCTGGACCTCTCACAGGAGAGGTTGTCCCGAGGTCTGTTGAAGTCAGGTGGTGATCCCTCCTCGTGCCGTGCCGTGCCTGCAGGGTTCGGGAGTCCACCAAAGACAACCGGGAAGGAGCGGGATCACCCATGAAGAAGGTACCTGTCGTGAAGATCACGACGCCTGATGCCGTCGGCGACACTATGACGCGCAAGGCCGACCGGAATCGACTTCGGGACAAGAACAGACGCATGCGGCGATGGGCGCTCTCCGCGCTGTTGGAGTGCCGCAGTTGCTTCAGTCGGCGGCGCGGTCAACCTTGCTCGCTGACTCTGCAGCCCACACACTGATCAACACTTCGCCACTCAGAATCACCGGCCCGATCGCATCGGCCGCGCCGCACCCCGGCACTACTGCAGTGCCCATATTAGCGGCGCCGCGACAGCCTGAAACCCGTCTGGGATCCGGCATTCTTTTTCAGAGCGGGTG
>JAJCXU010000448.1 GCA_029263275.1 Ilumatobacter sp. | reverse complement strand
CCGCAGTCAGGTGTTCACCCGTGAATGGGCAGGTGATGGTCTCGATGGTGGAGGTATGGTCGGCCAGGCTCGTTCCGACGTAGCCGCGGAGCACGCCGAAGGGCAGCCCCGAGGCGCCGGCCTGCCATCGCACCGCCATGCCTGCGTGGCTGTGCTCCTCGAGTTCGATCGGGCGAGGCCAGCCGTTCTGGACCGCATCGCGCAGGCGGTGGAGCGAGCCGACACCGGGGTTGCCACCCCAGCTGAAGATGAGCTTGTCGGCACAACCGGCGCCGATCATCTGGTCGTAGACGATGTCGGGTGTCATCCGAATCAGGGTCAGGTTGCGTCGGCCCTGCCGGATGATCTCTCGGCCCGCGGCGAACGGGATCAGGTGCGTGAAACCCTCGAGGGCGACGACGTCGCCGTCGTGGACGTGGCGTTCCACGGCATCGGCCAAGCCGATGAGCTCACCCATGTGTGGACTCCGGCCCCGCCGTCCGGGTCAGAAGTCGACGGGATGGACCGTCGCCTCGCCCTTGGCGATCATCTCCGGGATTCGGGGCGAGCCGTTCTCCCACACCAGCAGCATCGACCGCTTGGGCGAGTACCCCTGGTGGCGGATGTCGGCCGGCATCGCCGCCACATCGCCGGCCTTCATGACGACCCGAGCACGCTTGGCACCGGTGTCGCGGTCCTCCACGTCCCACTGGATCTCGTCGCTGAGCTGCACGAACCATTCCACCCGGTCGTTGCCGTGGATCACCGGAAGGATGTACTCCTCGGTCGTCGGGCAATAGAGGCTCTCCTTGCAGGCCGACACGACCGACGGGTTCCAGGTGACGTCGGACCGAGACAGGTAGGCGAAGAGGTTGAAGGAGCAGACCTCGTCCTCATAGCCGGCCTCGGCCCGGACGATCGGCTCGTCCTGAGGGACGTCCTCGAAACCACGGTTGATCGGGAAACCGGTTTCGTCGCTGCGGATCTGCTCGTCGCCGGGAACGCCCACCATCCGGTCGGCCACGACCCGACGGCGAGTGACCGCAGCGTCATTGGTGCCTTTGCTGGGCCCGAACGCGCTCCCGGTTTCCATCGGTGCGGCGAACGGGTCGTAGCCCTCGTTGGTCCAGTCCGACAGGATGGCCTTGAAGCACTCGATCAGCACGTCGTGGTCGAAATTCTCGCTGTAATCGACCTCGGCTTTGCGGTATGCCTCGTTGAACCGGCCGGCGAACATGTCGACGTTGCCGTAGTGGTTCATGGTCCCGAAGACCTCGTCGAAGTTGACGATGCCGTAGAAGAATCCCCACGCGACATCGCGCTGCATGCTCCGCAGGAAGCTGTCGATCGCGAGCTGGTGGCTCCCGGTCGGCCACTCGATGGTGGCGAAGTACTCGTCGCGTCGGAACGTGAATCCGCCGGCGGTGAAGGTGGCGTACCCGGCGTCGTTCACGCCGGCGCCTGCCGTGTCGTTGTTGAGGGTGTCGGTCATGTCGGTGTCCTTTGCGGGTGAGTCGGGTGAGTTCGTGACGGCGTACGTTCGGGTGAGCGCGAGCGTCGAATCAGACGGTCTGGCAGATGTCGGCCCACTTGTAGACCGTGTCGGGGCCCTCGATGGTCTGGAGCAGGATGACCGCGGGCTCGTCGGCAACGAAGCGGTAGACCCGGCCGGCCGGGAGCATTGCCATGTGGCCGCGGCCGGCGATGACCCGTCCCATCCGAGTACCCGACGGTTGGGCGTCGAGGCCAATCGAGCCTGAGGCGTCAGGGTCGATGAGTTGCTCGGCTGGGTCGAGCAACTCGACGATCACCGTGCCGTCCATCACCAGGGCGAACTCGTCGTGTGGTGTCGCTCGCCATTCGCTGGTCCCCTCGGCCCGGATCGCCTCGAGGACGTACTCGAGGTTCTTCGCGACGGCCACCTTCTCGTACGGCCCTGACCGGGACGCCACGTCGTAGACGTTCGAGAACGCGTAGTACTTCGGATCGTCGTCGACGATGTCGACGCGGCCCTTCTCGAAGTCACTCAGTGATCCAAAGACCGTCGTGTACTGGTTCATCTCAACCCCCCGGTCGAAAACTTGTGTGTTCGCTTTGCGCACATTTGTGCGGTGTGCGAACATAGCGTGACAGACAACACAGGCCGTGTCAACCCCCGATGCCACAAAGACCGCTGACGATCGGACTGCGGCCCTGACACTTCACACATGGGAGGATTCACCGATGTCCGACTTCGTCCAGTCCCTCGAACGTGGAATCGCGGTCATCCGTTCGTTCTCCGCCGAGGCACCACGCCAGACGCTCTCCGACGTTTCGCGGACCACCGGCCTGACGAGGGCCGCCTGCCGACGGCTGCTCCTGACCCTCACCGAGCTCGGCTACGCCCGATCCGACGGTCGCTACTTCGAGTTGACGCCGGCGGTGCTCGACATCGGGTACTCGTACCTGGCGTCAATGCGCCTCGACGAGATCGCCCAGCCCTACATCGAGCAACTGTCGGAACAACTCGGCGAGTCGTCGTCGGTCAGCGTGCTCGACGACACCGACGTCGTTTACGTCGCGCGCGTGCCGACCAAGCGGATCATGAACGTCGCCATCGGCCTCGGGAGCCGATTCCCCGCATATCAAACCTCGATGGGTCGGGTACTCCTTGCCGAACTGACCGACGAGCAGATCCTCGATGTCTTCAGCCGATCGAGCCGCCAACGGGTCACGGAACGCACGGTGTCGGACGGACCTGCTCTACTCGACGCCATCAACGTCATCCGCCACGACGGCTGGTCCCTACTCGACCAGGAACTCGAAGCCGGCCTGCGGTCGATCGCAGCACCGGTCCGAGACGGTCAGGGTCGAGCGGTCGCGGCGATCAATGTCAGCACCGTGGCCAGTCGCACCGACATCGACACCTTGACCAAGTCGTTCGTCCCCGCGCTGCTCGAGGCTGCTGACCTGATCTCGACCGCCCTCGCACGCCAGTGACTTCCGCAGTCCACATCGGCACCGGACTCTCACCGCTCGACACGCGAGTCGTCGCACTCGCGAGATCGCTACGAAGCCGCGGATTCGGGGTATCGGTGGCCGAGACACTCGACGCCATCACCGTGCTGCGCCACGTCGACCTGACGCAGCGTTCCGAGGTCCGGGAGTGTCTTCGCTCCGCGCTGGTGAAGCAATACGACGACGGCGGCGTCTTCGACAGCTGTTTCGATCGGCACTTTCCCCGCACCGTTCGAGATGACCCCAATCGAGCCTCGGTCGACATTGATGACAACGCGCTCGTCGACCAACTCGTCGGCGGAGGCGACCTGAGCGACATGGCTGCGGCGTTGGTCGAGGAGCATGGCGGCTTCGACGGAGACCTGCGGGGCGAGAAGCACCATGTACACCGCGTGATGCGCGCCGCGGACCTGGCACGACTCATGATGCTGGCACTTCGCACCGACGACGTCGACGCCACCGAGATTCGGTCACGTCTCGAAGAGCTCCGCCAGTTGATCAGCGAAAACGTCCGCGGACGGCTCGGTGTGGACGATGAGATCATCGAGGACA
>JAJCXU010000447.1 GCA_029263275.1 Ilumatobacter sp. | reverse complement strand
CGAGATGGAGAGCTCGTTCCTCGAGTACGCGATGTCGGTCATCATGTCGCGCGCGCTGCCCGACGTGCGCGACGGCCTCAAGCCGGTGCACCGCCGGATCATCTGGGACATGGAAGAGCAGGGTTTCCGACCCGACCGCGGCCACGTCAAGTGCGCCCGCGTCGCCGGCGACACGATGGCGCGATTCCACCCACACGGTGACTCCGCCATCTACGCCGCCCTCGTGCGCATGGCGCAGCCGTTCTCGTTGCGTCACCCACTGATCGACTTCCACGGCAACTACGGCTCGCCTGACTTCGGTCCGGCCGCCTCGCGTTACACCGAGTGCCGCCTCGACCCGTTGGCAATGGAACTGCTTTCGGGCATCGACGAGGACACCGTCGACATGATCCCGAACTACGACGGCACGACCGAGGAGCCGCTCGTGCTCCCGGCGCGCTTCCCGAACCTGCTGGTCAACGGCAGCCAGGGCATCGCCGTCGGCATGGCGACCAACATCCCGCCGCACAATCTGGGCGAAGTCATCGACGCAGTCGTGCACCTCATCGACAACCCCGAGTCCACGCCTGACGATCTCATGGAGTTTGTCAAGGGCCCGGACTTCCCGACCGGTGGCCAGATTCTCGGCCGAGCCGGGATCATGGATGCGTACCGCACGGGCCGTGGCTCGGTGAAGATGCGCGCCAAGGCCTCGATCGAGGAAGCGAAGAACGGTCGCTACGAAATCGTCGTCACCGAACTGCCGTACCAGACCTCGTGCTCGTCGATTGCTGCTCGTATCCAGCAGCTCGTCGACAACGGCGACCTCGATGGCATCGCAGATGTCAACGACGGCTCCAACGGCGGCAAGACCGAGCTGATCATCACCCTGAAGCGTGACGGCAACGCCAACGTGGTGATGAACAACCTGTTCAAGCTCACCCAGTTGGAATCGACGTTCTCGATCAACAAGGTCGCCCTCGTCAAGGGCGTGCCGCGACAGATCAACCTCCGCGATGCGCTCGTTGCCTACGTCGAGCATCAGGTCGAAGTCATCACCCGACGCACCGAGAACCGGCTGAAGAAGGCTCGCCACCGCGAGCACATCCTCGAAGGTCGCATCAAGGCGCTCGACGTCATCGACGAGATCATCAAGCTCATCCGCGCCAGCGACGACGTCGCCATTGCGCGTGACGGGCTGATGGCGTCGCCGTTCGAATTCTCTGAGATTCAGGCGAACGACATCTTGGACATGCAGCTCCGCCAGCTCACTCGGCTGTCGCGCATCGACCTGCAGACCGAACTCGACGAGTTGAAACTCAAGATCATCGACCTGCAAGACATCCTCGACAATCCCCAGCGGCTCAACAGCGTCATCAAAGACGAGATCACGGCGATTCGCGACAAGTTCGCCACCGATCGCGTGTGCGAACTCACCTACGACCCGGGCTCCATGTCGATCGAGGAACTCACCGACGACAAGGAACTGGTCATCGTGATGACCGAGGCGCAGTACGTCAAGGCGGTGCCGGCGGGCACGTTCAAGACGCTGGGCCGCGGTGGTCGTGGCGTCTCTGGTGGCAAGTTGAAGGTCGACGACATCGTTCGACACGTCATCTTCACCACTGCGCACGCGCACCTGCTGTTCTTCTCGAACTTGGGCAAGGTCTATCGATTGCGGGCGCTCGAGATCCCCGAGCGTGAACGCACGGCGAAGGGCATGCCGATCGTCAACCTGCTCCAGCTCATCCCGGGCGAGCGCGTCGAGGCAATCATCGACACGCGTGAGTTCGGCGTCGATCGATATCTCTTCTTCGCCACGAAGAAGGGCACGGTCAAGAAGACGACCTTCACCGAATACGACAAGACCCGTCGTGACGGCCTGATCGCCATCAACTTGAAGGACGGCGACGAACTGGTCAAGGTCATCGAGACCAGCGGCGACGATGACATCTTCATGGTGTCTGGTGGTGGCATGACCATCCGCTTCAACGAGAACGACGTCCGGGCGATGGGCCGCACTGCTGGCGGTGTCCGCGGCATGAAGTTGAAGAACGACGCGGATCGTGTGGTGTCCGTCGACGTCGCTCGCGACGACACGGCGATCTTGATCATGACCGAGGCCGGTTACGGCAAGCGGACCCAGCTCGACAGGTTCAACGTGCAGGGTCGTGGTGGCCAGGGCGTGCGCGGCATGAAACTCACCGGCAAGAAGGGCGAGGTCGTCGCAGCGTTCATGGTCGGCATCGACGACGAGATCGTCGCGGTGTCCGAAGGCGGAATCACGATCCGCATGGAAGTGCGCGAGATCTCCTCACAGGGTCGCGATGCCACGGGCGTTCGTGTGATGAACATGGACGACGGTGACACGGTGGGCTCGGTGGCGCCGATCATCGCCGGCGACGACGAAGACTGACCCGAAGCACGCGGCAACGCGTGTGGATCTTGCGCAGTATGTGCGCAACATCCACACGCGTTCGGCCACTTCACGCGTCGCGATAGCCTGACCGCTCGCTGTTGACGCAGCCTCACGACGACGAGTGAGTGGAGTGGATGATGAGCGCATCGCGACGCGGCGACGCAGGTCAATCATCGGTCTTGGTTCTGGTGGTGGCCCTGGCGCTTGGCCTCGCCTTGATGGCCGCACTGGTGGATTTCGGGGGGATCGCGCAGGATCGAGCCCGGGCCCAGACCGCTGCAGATGCGGCCGCGTTGGCCTCACTCGACGGTGGCGCCGCGGCCGCACACGACTACGCAGCCCGCCACGGAGCCGCGGTGATCTCGTGGTCGCACGGCCCTGGGGATCACGAGGTGACGGTCCGGGTGCGCCTTGGCGACAGCACGGCCACCGCGAGGGCCTCAAACGCTCCCTGAGCCCGGTTGTGGGCCTGCGCAGGGCGAGATCAATGCTTGACAGGATCATGAGCAATGGGTTGCGTACACTCGCCGGTGTGAGCACGACCGAAGAGGATCTTGAATCGTCGCTGGCTGACGATGCCGTCGACGCGCTCACCGTCGACGAGTCGGATGGTCCGAGCACAGCCGAGATCGATGCGATCGACGAGTCTCTGGTCGAGTCGATCGAGGAGTACGCATCAGCTGACGAAGTCGATGACGCAGATGTCGTCGAGGACTCCGATGTCGGGGACGACGCTGCGGATGACGAGGCCGTCGCAGCAGCCGAGGACGACGCTGAGCTCGACGAGTCGTCGGCAGAGTTGTTCGTCGAGGACGAGTACGACGGCGATTTCGTCGATGACGACCAGACCTTTGACGTCCCGAAGATCGTCGCCGCGACCGATGACGAAGCACATGTGCTCGTCGACGACGCTGACGATGACGCTGACGATGAAGCCGACACCGACGCTGAGGCGAAGGAGGGCACGACCGGTGACGCGCCCGGGGTGTCGACCGACATCCTCGAGGAACTCCGCCGGGCCGACATCGATGGTCCGGTCGTCGACTACGCACCGCAGGACGACACCACGGCATCGCGTCGTCGCCCGAAACGGCCGGTCGACTTCGACCCGGCGCCGGTTCCTGTTCCGCTCCGGGTGCCACGCATCCTCGGTCGCAAGCCTCGCGTCCGCAAGGTCACCCGCGTCGTTCGTCACGTCGACCCCTGGTCGGTGTTCAAGATTGCGTTGCTCGCCAACCTCGTGCTGTACCTCATCGTGCTCACCGCCGGTGTGCTGCTGTGGAACGTGGCGTACGCCACCGGCACCGTCGAGAACGTCGAACGCTTTTTCGAGTCGTTCGGTTGGCAGTCGTTCGAGTTCAACGGCGGCGAGCTGTATCACAGCGCCTGGATTGCAGGGCTGTTCGCTGTTCTCGGCTTGACCGGTCTGTGGGTCTTGCTCGCGACCCTCTTCAACCTCCTCACCGACCTTGTCGGTGGTGTGCGCTTCACCGTGCTCGAAGAAGAAGTCGTCGAGTCACGCAGCTCGCCGATGCGCCGCTTCGTGGTGCGTCGTCCGGAGCCGGAGATTCCCGCCACGCTGTCTGATGCGTCCGGCCCGCTCATCCGCGAGGCTGTCGTCGACGACACCGGCGGCATCGAGCTCTGAATCGACCGACTGCTCGCACGATCTAGCTTCGTGTGAGGACATGGTCTGTCCGACGGAGCTCGTGCTCACATGAATCCTCCGGGATGAGCTGAAACCTCAGTGGTCGTTTCGGGTGGCCGCCGATAACCTCGCGTACTCGCTGGGGCTATAGCTCAGTCGGTTAGAGCGCATCCCTGATAAGGATGAGGTCCCTGGTTCGATTCCAGGTAGCCCCACCCAGCCAACGAGACCCTTCGGGGTCTCGTTGTGGTTTTCGCCACCGCCAAACGGCCACGTTGCGATTGGGCTCCGGACCGCACATGCTCAAGGGATGAAACTCATCCGTGGAGCCATCTCGGCGATTCTGCTGGCCGGCGCGCTTGCCGCAGCATTGCGAGTACGCGGCACCGGTGGCACCCCACCGCAGCACGGTGGGTGGCGCCCGCTCGAGTTGCCGGAGACCTGATGACGCGCATCGCCCTGGTCGGCAGCGGAGTCACCGGTGATCGAATCGCCAAACGACTCGACTTGGTCGCTCCTGGCTGCGAAGTGGTCGTGGTCGACCCGCGCGGCACGATGGCTGAGTCGGCCGGTTGCGATGTCGCCGTGCTCGCACACGGTGGTCCGCAGATTCGTTCAGCTGCGAAGATCCTGGAGCTCGGTGTTCCCATGGTGTCGACCTCGGACGACCTTCATGACGTTCGGGCCCTGAATGAGCTGCACGAGACTGCAGCTCAGCACGGCGTGGCGATTGTGGTCGGTGGAGGGATGTCGCCCGGGCTGACCGGCCTCCTCGCTCGATATCTCGCCGGGCAGCTCCACACGTGTGACGAGATCCATCTCGCTGTGCACGGCACCGCGGGGCCCGCTTGCGCCCGCCAGCACCACAAGGCCCTCGCGGGGCGTGCGGTTGGGCTCCGCGATGGTGAGCAAATCAGTCGCCGTTCGGGGGCAGGCCGCGAACTCTGCTGGTTCCCGGAACCAGTTGGCGCATACGACTGCTACCGGGCCGAACTGGCGTCGCCGATGTTGCTCCACGATCTGTTTCCCGACGTCCACCGCATCAGCGCACGAATGTCAGCGAACCGTCGCGACCGTTTCACGGCGCGCTTGCCGATGTTGAGCCCGCCCCATGTCGAAGGTGGCGTCGGCGCGGTGCGCGTCGAAGTGCGCGGCGCCAACTCGAGCGGGGAGCGGGTGACCCTCGTGGCCGGCGTCGCCGAACTTGTTGCCACCTGTGCGGCGGCGACAGCAGCAGCGTTCACCGGTGCGATCATCCGCGGGCAGCTCAACGCCGGCGTGACGGTTGCCGGCGATGATCGTCTCGACACGATCGGTCTGCTCCGTGAGATCGAACGGCTTGGCGTGCGGTTGCAGGAGTTCACCGGCATTCCGCATCCCGCCCACCCCGTCACACCTCCGCAGTGAGATCTGGTGCCAAGCACCAGGTGGAACAGCACACCAACAGACGAATGAGCATCCTCAATGGCTGACACGATGACCAGAACCATTCCGAACACGGTGGGAGCGGCACTGCCCTGGTTGCCTTCGGGCCGCATCGTCAACATCGACAGCCGTGGAGAGTTCTTCATTCGCGAGCATCGCCACGCCGACCCGTCAGCACCAACGGTCGTCTTGCTGCACGGTTGGACCGCATCGAGTGATCTGCAGTTCTTCACCGCCTACGAAGCGCTGGCCGAACGGTGCTCGTTCATCGGGATCGATCACCGCGGACACGGCCGTGGGCTGCGCAGCCCCACCGAGTTCACGCTCGAAGATGCTGCCGACGACGCGGCGGCGGTGCTCCGACATCTCGGCGACACCGACGTCGTGGCGATTGGCTACTCGATGGGTGGGCCGATCAGCATGCTGCTCGCTCGACGTCACCCGGAGCTGGTCGCCGGTCTCGTCACACAAGCCACTGCCCTCGAATGGAACGGCACGCTGCGTGAGCGACTGCAATGGCGTTGGTTGCCGGCCATGGGTGCCGCGCTGCGTTCGAGGGTTGCAGGCCGTTTCATGAAGCGTTTCCTCGAGAAGATGCTCGCTGACGGACACACGCTGCAGCAGTACATCCCGTGGCTACGCGGCGAATCACAGCGTGCCGACATCGGCACGGTGGTCGAGGCCGGCAAGGCGCTCGGTGGGTACGACGCGACCGACTGGGCGGGCAGCCTCGATGTGCCGGCGGCGATGCTCATCACCACGAACGACCGCCTGGTCAAGCCCCGCAAGCAACGGGCGCTGGCGAAGGCGTTGGGCGCCGAGGTCCGTGAGATCGCGACCGACCATCTCGGCCCGTGGGAACAGCCTGCTCAGTTCTCGTCGGCGACGATTGAGCTGCTGTCGCTCGTGTCGCCACTCGGTGCTGCACCCGTGCGGGCATCTGAGAGCTGAGCAACCTGCGCCGATAGCGCTTCGATCGTGTCGTGGAGTCGGTCGAGCCGATCGCCGAAGTCTTCGCCGGTGACCATGTCGCTCATCGTGACGCGGACACTCGCGATCTCGCGGGCAAGGAACTCCGTGTCGCTCTGAGTCCGTTCGGCGACTTCGCGATCGTTCTCAGAAGTGATGCGATCGCGTCGTTCCTGACGTGACTGGGCGAGCAGAATCAGCGGTGCGGCGTACGACGCCTGGACCGACAGCAGCAGGGTGAGTAAGACGAAACCGCGGTCCCACGAGTCGAAGATGAAGCGGTCGGGCGCGGCGATGTTGTGGATGATCCACAGCGTGATGACGATGGTCTGAAAGACAAGAAAACGTGCGGTGCCCAGGAAGTTCGCGATCGATTCACTGAAGGCACCGAAGACGTCAGAGTCGTACTGGACCCCGATTCGGCGCGATGAGCGCGGCGCCGACAGGTCTTCGCGTCGCTTCACGTGGTGCTCACTTCAGGGGTGCGCGACGGGCGCTGACGCTTCCGCCATGCTGGTCCGAGCATGCGGTCGATCACGTCATCGACGGTGACCGCACCCAGCAGGCGTCCGGCCTGGTCGCAGACCGCCACTGCGAGCATGTCGTAGCTCGCGAGGCGCTCCGCAACGTCACGGTCGCTGGTGTCCGGGCTGAGGATCGGAACGTCGTCGAGCAGGCGGCCGATCTCCATGTTGGGCGGTTCGCGCAAGAGCCGTTGCACGTGAGCGATGCCCAAGAACTTGCCCGTCGGTGCCTTGAATGGGGCGTTACACACGAAGACCTGCGCCGCAATGCTGACGACCCAGTCCGCGTTGCGTACTTGTGCCAGGGCTTCCGCGACAGTCGCGGTCGGCCCGAGGATGATCACCTCGGGGGTCATCAGGCCTCCGGCAGTGCCTTCTTCGTACGAGAGCAGGCGTCGCACCGTCTCTGCGTCCTCGTCGTCCATGACCTCGAGCATCTGCTCCTGCTGTGTCGTCGACATCTGCCCGAGCAGGTCGGCGAGGTCGTCGAAGTCCATCTCGTCGAAGACGCCTTCGAGGCGGTCGCGGTCGAGGCTCTCGACGATGCGGACCTGCTCCTCTTCCGGCAACTCCTCGAGCACGTCGGCGAGTCGTTCGTCGTCCATCGCATCCGCGATCTGGTGGCGCTGCTCGTTGCTGAGCGCGCGCACGAAGGCAGCAACTTCGGCCGGGTGGAAGTCGCGCAGACGAGCCGCTTCGGCCTCCATCTCGGTGGGCTGGTCGAAGAGCGCGGGCACTTGCTCGTAGTCGACCAGGCGGTAGGTCGGGCGGCGGCGCAGGGAACTACGCGATGCCAGCCGCACTTTGTCGATCTCCCACCAGGACGACCGGCCGTCGGACTTCGGCTCCATGGCAATGTCGCTGACGGTTTCGTTGCCGACTTTGCGGTCGATCAACTCAGCGTTGATCAGCACCTCACCGGGTCGCGGCCTGAAGGGGTTGAGGTCGATGTCCCAGCTCTGCAGCCGTACGCCATCGCCGTTCAACTCGCTGACGCGATTGGCGTTGACAAAAATCCGTCGGCGCTGGCTGGAGGCAACGAAGCCAACGATCTTCGGCGGGACGTCGGGCTCGTCAGGGCCGCCGGGGCGGCCGGGAATGGCAACGAGGTCTTCGATGCGGCCGATGGGGGCACCGCCAGCATCGAGCAGCGGGAGGCGCATCACGCGGAATGCGTAGATCAGTTCCCCGGCCATGGGGCCAGGTTACGGCCTGGCCTGTCGACGGTCGGGTACCACCGCGTGCCAACTTCGCCGTATTCTCCGTGACGATGGGGGATGACTCGAACGACGTGCAGGATCCGTCGCTCACGACACTGAAGCGGCCGCGGGTCTGGTGGCACCGGCATCTCGATTCCGAGGAACGCCAGCGAGTCATGATCGAGCTGCAGATCAGGCGGCAAGACGGTTGGTTGTTCCGCTTCTCGACGATGCTCACCTTGTCGGTGATCGTGGCCGTGATGGGGCTGTCCGCCGACTCGGCCGCTGTGGTGATCGGGGCCATGTTGCTTGCGCCGCTGATGACCCCGGTCTTGGCGACGGCGGCGTGCATTGCGATGGCGCTATTCCGGAATTCGTTGCGATCGTTCGGTGTCGTGGTGGTGGCCACGATCGGTTCGATCATCCTCTCGTACGTGCTTGCGGCGATCTTCTTCAACGGCGGAGAACTCCCGGGTGAGGTCACCAGTCGCGTCTCACCTGACATCCGTGATCTGGTTGTTGCGCTCGGTGCCGGTACGGCCGGCGCGTACGCGACGGTGAGGAAGGACGCGTCGAGTTCGTTGCCTGGCGTGGCGGTCGCCGTGGCCCTCGTGCCGCCGCTCGCAACAGTGGGCATCTCCTTGCAGGCCGACAACATGACCTTCGCCCGTGGAGCGATGTTGCTGTACACGACCAACCTCGCGGCCATCGTGCTCGCGGGTGCCGTGGTGTTCGTGATCACCGGGTTCGTCCCGCCGAGGCGTCTGGCGATGACCGGTGTCAGGTCGTTGGCCGTGTCTGGTGCCGTTGGGTTGATCGTGATCGCCATCGCCATTCCGCTCTTCCATGCGTCAACCTCCGCGGTTGAGGAGAGCGATCGAGAGATCGAGGCGCGACGCATCGTCAGGGACTGGCTCAGTCCGATCGAGCCGACGCGGTTGCCAGAAATCAGCTTCGTCGGAGATCGCATCCTGGTCTCGGTGCGCAGCTTCGAGGATCCGATCGATCAAACCTCGCTCGTCGATGCGATGCAGGCTGAGTTCGGCGACGATCGAGTCGTGTCGACCGAGTGGGACCAGGTCAAGGTGGCGGTGACCACCACCACGGCTGCACCAACGACCACGATTGTGAGTGATGAGGAGCGGCTGCAGGCGCAGGTGGAATCGATTGTCGACGACTGGCTTGTCGATGGCGCCCCGGCGTCGGGGCGGCGGCGCGATTCCTTGGTGATCGTCGATGGCGTGGTGCGAGTCGACGCGAGCGGCGTCGGTGATGCGCCCTCGGTCAAGTCGTTGATCGAGCGCCTCGACACGAACCTGGAGCAAACGTTCGAAGTGCAACTGACGTGGCTCAAGCGAGAAGACGTCCCGAACAGTGAGCCCGAACCGACGCCCGACGAAGTGC
>JAJCXU010000446.1 GCA_029263275.1 Ilumatobacter sp. | reverse complement strand
CGGTCGGATGGCCCTCGCTCGTGCGAGCACCGCTGCGGCCGGTGCATACGCTTGCCGATGTCGGGAGGTCTGCTACCAAACTTGTGACACCGGTCACAAGGCAGAGTTTCACGTCTCCGCAGCGTCCCGACGAGCCTCGGCACGGCGTTCCGCTTCGAGCCGCTCGAGTTCCGGAGCTTCGGTCGTCATGTGGTTCATCGTGGCCGCAATTGCGTGGTGTCCGGCCTTCTCACCGATCAGTCGGTGCATTTCCAGTGCGACTCGGCGGTACGACGGATGACCCTGCGGCGAGGAGCGCAACTCCAGCATGTGAATGGCCTCGCGGGCGTTGAATTGCATGTTGTAGCGCATCCGGTACGCCATCGAGACCGCGTACGGCGCCTGCTCGGCGAAGTCGGGATTGAGTGCGTCGTACAGCCCAGCGGAGCGATGCATCGCTTCGTCGAACTGCTCACCAACACCAGCCTCGTCAACCAATTCGGGCCGCGTGTAGCCATGGTTGGGTGTGAGCCGCTGCCATTCGATGGTGAGCATGCGATGGCGCTGCATGTCTCGGAAGGCCCCGTAATCGCTCAGAACGTCGAATCGGTAGAAGCTGCGTTCGAACGCACGGCCTGGCTTGTGGCGGCGATTGCCGCGTTCGCCAACATAGGCCCGCATCAGCGAGACCTTCTCGTCGATGCCGAGGTTGCGGACCTTCTCGATCAACTGATGCTCAGGCAGCGAGGAATGGGAGTAGCAGATCGCAGCAAGGATCTTGTCTTCCGCATCTGGGTCGAAGTCGACCAGTTCGACTTCGGACGCGACGTCGACCGGCGACGCCCCGAAGAGGTCGTCGACGACGGCCGACGTCTCGGTGCGAGTCGATGCGAGGTAGTCGCTCCACACACCGCCGCGATCTGGCAGATCGACGCGGCGAAGGAAACTCGGGATCACCTTGCGCAGTTCGTACAGCATCAGGTCGGCGTACTCACGCGACTCGGGAAGGGCGCTCGCCCTCATCCGCAGGAGGAGCGCTTCGAACGCTTGACCTGTGCCATAGATTCCGACGTTGGACGTTGCCGCCGCCGGCAAGATGCCACGCACGGCGTCGAGCGCCTTGGCCTTCGTCGCGGTGCGATACACGAACTCGCTGTTGTCGCCACGATCCACCGTGTTGCGAACGTGCTCCGTCACGAGTTCGGCGCATTGGCTGTACGTATCGAAAATCCGGTCGAGATCGCCGACGTAGCGAGTTCCGAGCGGGCCAGCCAGCACCGCAGGGTCGCGGTAGTACCGGTAGCGACCGCCGAGCCGTGAGTCGTAAGCGATGTACCGAGTGCTCTGCTCGAGGTAGCTCATCAAGCGACCCCATTCGAGCACCTTCGTGAGAATGTTCGAAGCCTGTTCACAGGCCAGGTGCACTCCGCCGAGTTGGGCGACCGAGTCATCGCCGTAGTCGAAGAAGACGCGTTCGTAGAGTTCCTCGGCCCGGTCGAGCCCGATGGTTGCGTCGACGGAGAGGTCGCCCGAGATGTCGAGATCGCCGACGAACTCGTCGAGGAACAGCCGACGGAGCGACTTCGGGCTGCGGCTATAGCGAGCGAACAGTGCGCCCTTCACGACCTCCGGCAGGTTGACGAGCGCGAACACCGGGCCATCGAGGTTGGTGAAGTAACGACGGAGGATGTCGGCCTCGCCCGGCGTGAATGACTCTGGGACGTAGACGGCCACGGGTCAGTACTCTACGACGACCCACACGCTCCGACTGGGATTCACGTCCAGGTTGTACGGTCCGGGCATGGAGCCGGCCGAAATCGCGATCATCGCGATCGTGCTGCTCGGATTCACTGCGGTCTCCCGGCGGCTCGATGCATCGCCGATCACGATGCCCATGGTGTTCGTCGCGGCCGGCGCCGCGTTGTCCGCCTCCGGCGTCGTCGAGGTCGCAGCTGAACTCGAAGCAATCGGCTTGCTCGCTGAGGTCACGCTGGCTGTCATCTTGTTCAGCGACGCCACGCGCCTGTCGCTCCCCCGTCTCCGACGGACACTGGCAGTCCCCACGCGCCTCCTCGGGATCGGCCTTCCCCTCACCGTGCTGCTCGGGATGGGCCTCAACATCATCATCTTCCCGGGATGGCCAGTGGCCCAGGCACTCCTGCTCGCTGCGATCTTGGCACCCACCGACGCAGCACTCGGCAGTGCGGTGGTCTCCAACCCGGACGTGCCCGTACGAGACCGGCTTGCGCTGAACGTCGAGTCCGGCCTGAATGACGGTCTCGTCGTCCCCGTCGTCGCCGTTGCGACCAGCATCGTCGTCGACATGGAACGGTCGTTCGGCTCGTGGGTCGGCTTCGTTGCCGAGCAGATCGGCTTCGGAATGGCCATCGGTGTTGCCTTGGGCCTGCTGGGAGTCACCGTGTTGCGGACAACTCGACACGCCGGCTGGTCCGATGGCCGATACGAGCAGATCGCCACCTTCGGTCTGCCGATCATGGCATTCACGCTTGCAACCGCATGGAGCGGCAATGGTTTCATCGCGGCATTCGTCGCCGGGCTGGCATTCGGGAGCGGCGGCTTCGCACGCAATCACACCGACGACGACATGGAAGGCCCGGAGGACGCCGAGTATCTCGCCGAGTTCACCGAGGACGCGGCCGAACTCCTCGCCGCCGTCACGTTCTTCGTGTTCGGGAACCTGTTCGTCGGCGACGCGCTGGGCGACTTCGGTCCGGCTGTGTTCCTCGCAGCCATTGCCAGCCTCACGGTGGCCCGAATGGTGCCCGTCTTCATTGCACTCTTCCGGTCCGGTTGCGACAACACGGCCAAAGCATTCATCGGCTGGTTCGGCCCGCGTGGGCTGGCATCGATCGTCTTCGCCATCTTGTTACTCGAACAACTCGAGGAGCGGTCAGAACGTGCGGATCAACTGGTTGGCGTGATCTCGCTGACCGTCACGTTCTCCGTGGTGCTCCACGGGGCCACGGCTGCCGTCGGTGCTCGTCGCTATGCCGCACATGCCCTGGCCGCTCGCGAGACGCACAGAGCCGCAGACGCAGACGCAGACGCAGAGATGGAAGCGATGCTGCCGCGCACCCGCTGGTCTATCGGTCGTCGTCAGGCGTAGATCGTCGCAGCGTCTGGCTCGACGACGACGTCGACGCGTTGCGCCGTGACGGCAGGAGCGCCATCGATGCGTATCTGCATCGGCCGTTCGAATTCCCAACCGCTCTGGCGGAATGAGCTGGTTTCGATCTGCGGGTGCGGCACGTGTCGGTTTCCCGGAAGGCGACGCCGTGCTTGCCAGCGTTGTCGCAGCCTGAAATCGAATCCCCACGAGCAGCTCTCAGCTCGGCCATCGTTCGGGTGGCCCCGAGCGACGATGTGCCAGTCGCCGACGAATTCAGCGTTCATGACCATGACGACCGGCCCGCGCCACCACCCCCCTCGGAGACGGGGTGACTGCATCAGCACGTGTGCGCATGCACGGCGAGGTTCCCCATCATCGAGCGTGACGCGCAGCAGGTCGATCGGCAATTCGAGCAACTGATCGATTCCCAGGGGATCACGACCACCGACGGTCCGGTGCAGGTCGCCACCGGTCAGCGCGACCGGGCGTCCCGAGCCATCACGGAGCGCTGAGACGATCCCAGCGTCATCGCCGATGTACCGAAGACCCGCTGGCGACTCGACCGTGGCGCCCCACGGTTGTCCCTTCTCAATGGTCATGCCGGCTCGGTCTGCGATGCGGTCGGCGTCGCACTGTCGGAAACGACGCCGCGGAATGCGGCCTCAGCGGCCTGACTCGCCGCTCGACGAGTGGCTCGCGATGGCGCGACGATCGCGAGCTGGCGGAGCAGGTCGATCAGCTGGCGAGTTGTGCGAACGAAGTCGCCTCCGGTCAACTCGTCGGCGTCCACCACCTCGGCGAAACCTTCGCCGGCGACCCAGGCATACGCGATCGCCGCGAACGTCGGGTCAGGGCCGCGGTGCTCATTGACACCGGCGGATCGTTCGTGTGCCGCGAGATCTTCGCTGATCGCCGCCAGTCGCTCCCAGCGACTCCGGATGTCGTCGCTGCTGAACCAGGGCCGCGGTGGCGGCTCGGAACTGCGGTGTTCGTAGACGAGTGTCGAAACAAGTGCCGCGAGCTCCGCTGCGCCGAGATCATCGAGCAGACCTGACCGGACAACCTCGGCGACGAGGAGGTCCGACTCATGGAAGATCCGGGCCAACATCTCGCCGTCCGACGTGAGGTCCCAACCGGTGACGTCGGCGTAGCCAAACGCCTCGAGCACACCGAGGATCCGGTCGAAGTCGCGTGCCAACGTCTGCGTCTTGCCCTGCACGCGCGCCTCGATCTCCCCGACCTCGCGGGCAACCCGGGCGGCCTGCCCAGCGGCGTCGAGCCGTTGCTTCAGATCGGGGTCTCGTGCGACCGGGTGGAGATCTGCATTCGCTCCCTCCCGACGCCCTCGGCGGTTCGAGACGTTCTCCGGCTGAGAGAGGCTGGTCTTGCGCAGCCGGTAGGCCAGCTCCTTGCGGAAGTCCTTTCGGTTCGGTGCGAAGTTTGGTGGCATCTTGACCGAGCCGAGCGCCGACGGTACGTCGTCGAAATCCTCTGCCGACGCCTGGATCGAGTCGCCGCCTTTGTTGACGACCCGCAGGCGTGCGCCACCCTTTCGACTCGCACTGGTCATCACGACCACCGGGCCACGGTGCTTGCCCTTCATCAGGTGGATGACGGTCCCGGGGGCAAGTCGGCGGAGGGCCGCTTCGATCTCTTCGGCACGTTCGTCACGACCGAATCGACGAGCCTCCTTCTCCGCATTTCGCAAGGTGCGGTATTCCTCGATGTCACCGAGCGGGCTCTGTGACTCAGCCAGAAGATCGCTCAGGACCTCACGTCGGCGTTCGAGCCGTGCTTGCAGCTTCACGATGTCTCGGTCTGCTTGATACTGGGCGAACGAGAGATTGAGGAGATCGTGGGCTCGTTCGCTCTCGTACGTTCGGATCAGATTGGCGGCCATGTTGTAGGTCGGCCGGAACGCTGATCTGAGGTGGAACTGTGAGCTGCCGGCGAGCTTGGCGACCTCATCGAATCGCACCCACGGCGACCACAGCACCACGGCGCTGCCACGGTCGTCGATACCTCGGCGACCGGCACGGCCCGTGAGCTGTGTGTACTCCCCCGGTGTGAGCTGTTCGTGGTGCTCGCCGGTGAACTTGGTGAGCTTCTCGATGACGACGCTTCGTGCCGGCATGTTGATACCGACCGCCAACGTTTCGGTCGCGAACACCGCCTTGACGAGCCCCTCGATGAAACAGGCCTCGACGACTTCCTTCATCGGCGGGACCATCCCGGCGTGATGGGCCGCCACACCCGCTTCGAGCTGCCGAACGAACTGGTCGTAGCCCAACACCGCAAGGTCGGCCGGATCAAGACCTCCGAGTCGCTCGTCGATGATGGCGCGGATGGCTGCCTGCTCGGCCTCGGTGGTGAGCCGCACTCCCGAATCGACACAGGACTTTGCTGCTTCGTCGCACTGATTGCGGCTGAAGATGAAGAAGATCGCCGGCAACATCTTGCGATCGTCGAGCAACTCGAGCGTCTCGACGCGTCCTGGCGGTACCAGCTTGCGACGGTGTGCGCCTTTGGCATTCCCCGTGCGATTGGCTTCCTTCCGGCTCTGTCCGGCCCGGGAGCGTGGCGCGTTGCGGATTGCCGACTCGTCGAGCCGGACCGCATCTCGGTTCACCGCTCCCCCGACGAAGGTCGGCAGCAAGTGCAGCCGTCCTTCGTTGCGGTCCTTCGCCAGATAGAGGTTCGACAGTTCGACCGGGCGTCGCGACTCCGTGACTGCCTCGGTCGCCCCTCGAACCGTGCTGATCCATTCAGCGAGTTCAGCGACATTGCTCACCGTTGCTGAGAGGCACACCAGCCGCACGTGGTGCGGAAGGTGAATCATCACCTCTTCCCAGACGGGCCCGCGAAATGTGTCCTGCAGGAAGTGCACCTCGTCGAGCACGACAAGACCGAGGTCGTCAAGTGTTCGTGAACGCCCGTAGATCATGTTCCGCAACACTTCGGTCGTCATGACGACCACGGGTGCGTCGCCGTTGATCGAGTTGTCGCCGGTCAGCAGACCCACCGTGTCCTCACCGTGGACAGCGACGAGATCTCGATACTTCTGATTCGAGAGGGCCTTCACCGGAGCGGTGTAGAACGCACGCCTGCCATCGCGAATCGTGGCATCGATGCCGTACTCGGCGACCACGGTCTTGCCGCTTCCGGTCGGAGCAGCGACCACCACGTGCTTGCCATCATCGAGTGCGTCGAACGCGTCGCGTTGAAACCTGTCGATGGGGAACGAGTAGCGAGCCGTCAGTTCATCTCGGTCTGGGCGCATGGGCAGAGAATCGCTGACGAATCGTCAGGCGACTTCAGGCCGCTTGCGCAGCACGAGCCAGCCCACAAGGATCGCAAAGAAGTACAGCACGAGCATGGGAATGGCGAGCATCATCAGTGTGATCGGGTCGCCTGACGGTGTGATGACGGCAGCGAGCACGAACACGCCGATCGTGGCGTAACGCCAACTCTTCAGCAGCTTGCGCGGGCTCACGACATTGACCAACTGCAGGAACACAAAGAGCACGGGCAGCAAGAAACCGACACCGAAGGCAGAGATCATCAAGCCGATCAAGCTGACATAGCTACTGACGCTGAAGACTTCGTTGACGTCGTCGCCTGCCCAACTGATCAGGAACTCAAGTGCACGGTCGACCGTGAGGTATGCGAGCGCACCGCCGGCTGAGAACAGCACCAGCGACGACAAGACGAAGGGAACGGCGTACTTCTTCTCCTTGGCGTGGAGCGCCGGCACGACGAAGCGCCAGACCTGCCACAGGATGACCGGCAGCGCCACGATGATGCCGCCGTACATGCCGACGCGCATCCGAGTGGCCAGCCCCTCGGTGGCGCTGAAGATGAACAGCTCGGGATCGCAGAAACCCTCCGGCTTCTCGGTGCAGAGGTCGACGTACGGCTGCTTGAGGAACTCGAGCACCTGATCGTAGAACGCAATGATCGCGACCATGCCGATGAGCACCGCGAGGGCCGACCGGATGATGCGCGTCCGGAGCTCGCCGAGGTGCTCGGTCAGCGTTTGGGTGTCCTCCATCGGCTCGGCGACTTGTTCGTCGGTGGTCACGTGGACTCCGGCGGAGCGTCAGCGGAGTCAGCCGTTGCGATCGGCGGAGCGAGGGAGTCGGGCGTCCCGACGGGCGGCGCAAAGGGTGCTGGCGCAGCAGTAGCAGCAGCAGCAGCCGACGCGGGCCCACGCGCCATCGACGCAGCGATCTGATTGACCTTCGTGCCGTTGGCCGGCTTGGTGGCGGAACGGCGCTCCTCTTCGGCGGCGGGGTCGACGACGGCGAGAGCTTCAGCAGCGACGGGCACATCCGGAGTCGCCGCGAGCATCGCTGCGTCGGCCTCAGACCGGAGGCGCGCCTCGTTCTCGGCTTCCTCAGCCATCCGAGCCGGATCGGCGGCATTCTTGACCAGGTCAGCGGTCTCGCGCATCTCGCGCATCGGTTCGTCGAGGGCTGACTTCAGCTCACTCTGAAACCCGTTGCCCATCTTCTTCAGCTCACCGTAGGTCTGGCTGAATTTCCGGATGGCGTCAGGCAGTTTTTCGGGGCCGAGGACGACAAGGGCGAGCAGCAGGATGACGATGATCTCGCTGCCCTGGAGATTGAACACGTGATCGAGTCTACGGGGCTGCCATCATCTGACGAGTGCAGCAACGTCTCCCTTCCCGACTCGATCCTCCGATCGCCTTCGCACATCGAGGCGCTCGCGCCCATGCGCCGGAGAACACGATCGAGGCATTCGCGCTGGCGTTGAAGCTCGGCGCCACTGGTCTCGAGAGCGACGTGTGGCTCACCTCGGACGGTGTTGCGGTGCTCGATCACGATGGAGTCGTGAAGCGGGGCCTCCGTCGTCGACCGATCAGTGAGGTCGCTCGGGACGACCTCCCCGACCACATTCCGACGCTGGCTGAGCTGCTGGAGACCTGTGGCGTCGACTATGAGCTCTCCCTCGACGTCAAAGATCCTGAGGCGGCTGAGGCCATTGTTGAGGTGGTCCACGCACACGATCCTGAGATGGTGCGCCGTACGTGGCTGTGCGACCCCGACTTCGATCGGTGCCTCCGTTACCGACCGTCGATGCCAGCGGTGCGCATTCTCAACTCGACCAGGCTCGACCGACTCCGCGAAGGCCCCGAGCGCCGTGCGGCGTCACTCGCTCACCACGGCATTGACGGCATCAATTTGCATCGGACCGATTGGAATGGTGGATTGGCTGCGCTCTTCCACCGCTTCGAACTCGTCGCCTTCGGGTGGGACATGCAGTACGACCACCAACTCCAGACAGCGTTCCGTATGGGCCTCGATGCCGTCTTCAGCGACCACACCGACATCATGATGGACGTTCACCGCCAAGAAGTCGGCGGAGAGCTTCCCTAACGGCTTCCTACAGCCACTGCCAATGGTCGCGAGGCCAGAACACGACGAAGGCGCGTCCGACCAGATCGTCCTCGGCGATCGAGCCCAGCATGCGGCTGTCCTGGGAACCGTCGCGATTGTCCCCCATCACGAAGACGTGATCCGCGGGCACCACCTGCGAGGTGACATCCGGGCCACAACTCCCGGGCGCTCGGTCCGCGTCGTCGAGGTACGGCTCGTCGAGGATCTGCGGGGCGTCTCCGCCCGGCTCGGTGATTCGTACGACACACCCGGTCATCTCGATGGTTTCACCGGGCAGCGCGACGACTCGCTTGATGAGGTCGCGTTCGGTCGCGCCGGTGATCTGGTGCAGTACGACGACGTCACCGCGGTTCGGGTCGTGGAGTCGGTACGACAACTTGTTGACGAACACACGGTCGCCGGTGTCGAGTGTGGTCGCCATCGATTGGCCGTCGACCACGAAATGCGCCAGGACGAAGCCCCGGACCACGAAGGCGACGAGGAGGGCGACGGTGACCACGATCACCCAGTCGAAGAAGGCGCGAGCGCCTGACGATCGCTTCGAGGTCGGCTCGTTGATCGCGACCTCGCCCGTTCCGTCAGCGGGATCTGGCGCCGAGGACCGCGATTGCTGGTCGTTCTCCCACGGATCCGACAGGCCAGCGTCTCTCTGTCCCGCCAGGTGCGGGGGTGGTGGGCCGTCGTCTTGAATCGTCACGAGTCGCCAACCGTATCTGCCACACCCAAGCGATTGGCGTCAGAGGGTCTCTATGAGCCGCTCGACGCGTTCGTCGCGACTCTTGAACGGGTCCTTGCACAACACGGTGCGTTGGGCCTGGTCGTTGAGCTTCAAATGGACCCAGTCGACGGTGTAGTCGCGCTTTCGCTCCTTGGCCCGCTTCACGAATTCTCCGCGCAGACGAGCCCGGGTGGTTTGGGGCGGAACGTCGATAGCGGTGTTGATGTCCGAGTCGGTACAGATGCGTTCGACGAGACCCCGATCCTGCATCTTGTAGAACGGGCTGCGGGTCCGCGACACGTCGTGATACTGCAGGTCGAGGAGCTGCACTCGGGCGTGGCCGAGTGGCAGGTCGTGACGTTCCCGAAACTTCTCGATCAGCTTGTACTTGATGACCCAGTCGACCTCCCGGTCGAGCTTCAGGGGATCATCTTCGATCGTGGTGATGCAGTGCTCCCACATCTCCAGCGCCTTCTGTTCCAGTGGCGGGAAACCCGGCCCGTCGGCGTACCGGAGCGCACGATCCAGGTACTCGCGCTGGATGTCGAGGGCGCTGACCTCTCGCCCGTTGGCCAGGCGCACCGTGCGTCGACAGGTGATGTCGTGGCTCATCTCACGAATGGCTCGAATCGGATTCTCCAACGTCATGTCGCGCAAGACCACATTGGGGTCTTCGAGCATGCGCAGCATGCACGCCGCCGCGCCGATCTTGAGGAATGTCGTGTACTCGCTCATGTTCGAGTCGCCGACGATCACATGCAGTCGGCGATATTTCTCGGCATCTGCATGCGGCTCGTCGCGGGTGTTGATAATCGGTCGGCTCCGCGTGGTCGCGGACGAGACCCCCTCCCAGATGTGCTCGGCACGCTGGGCAATCGAATACGTCGCGCCTCGCGCGGTTTGGAGCACCTTGCCGGCGCCGGTGTAGATCTGGCGACTGACGAAGAACGGAATCAGCACCTCGGCATATTTCCCGAGATCGTCGTCGCGGCTGGTGCAGTAGTTCTCGTGGCACCCATAGGAGTTGCCCGCAGAGTCGGTGTTGTTCTTGAAGAGATAGATCGTGCCCCGAATCGACTCTTCTGCCAGGCGTTGTTCCGCTGACTCGACCAACTGCTCGAGGATTCGCTCCCCTGCCTTGTCGTGCACGACGCACTCGTAGAGCGAGTCGCACTCAGGCGTTGCGTACTCCGGGTGTGAGCCGACGTCGAGGTACAGCCGAGCGCCGTTCTGTAGGAACACATTCGAGCTTCGGCCCCACGACACGACACGTCTGAAGAGGTATCGAGCGACCTCGTCGGGACTCAGTCGACGCTGCCCGCGGAGGGTGCACGTGACGCCGTATTCGTTCTCGAGGCCGTAGATCCTGCGCTCCACTAGTTGCACCTCATGGCGGCAACCTAACCCAGCGGTGTTCAGTGCGTACGAGCGTTCGGAAACAGTCGCAGGAAGTTCTCGGCGTAGAAGTTGTCACGGGCTGACGGTGGGCGGTCTCCCAGCGACTTCTCGAAACGGCCGATTGGGTCCTTTCCGCCTTCGACGTGCGGGTAGTCGCTCGAGAAGAGGTAGAGATCGTCGGCCGAGGCATCGATCAGTGCGCCGATGTCTTCGAACACGAACGGCGTGAAGGCCATCTGTTCGCGCAACGTCTCCGACGGGATGCGCTTGAGTCCAGCGAGGTACTGGTCGACCTTGCTCCAAGACCGAACGACCCAGTCGAGACGCTCGATCATGGACGGCACCCAGCCGGCACCGAGTTCGACGCTCGCGCCGCGCAGCTTCGGGAAACGCTCGAAGATGCCATCCATCACCAACACCGACAGGAAGGTCTCCGGTCCCTGGTGCATGACGGCCATGTCCTTGCTTCGGACGTTCTCGCCGCCTCCCATCCAGTCACGGACCGGCGCCCGACCGGTGTTGGTCCACTTCGGGTCGAGCTGCAAGGGCGCACCACCGACGTGCAGCACGAACGGCGTCTCCGAGTCGGCTAGGCGCTCCCAGAACGGGTACAGGTCGACGTGACCAGGCGACGTGTCGCCCGGCGCGTAGTGCGGCACCCAGATTGCTTCCATCCCTGCGTCGAGCGCGAATTCGAGTTCGGTGACGGCGAGCTCGGGATTGTTGAGCGGGACAACACCGACACCCATCAGTCGCGCGTCGTTGGCGACGAAGTCGCTCATCGCGCGGTTGTGAGCACGCGTCGCCCCGTAGCGAAGGTCGTCGTCGACTTTGGTGCTCATCGAGAACGGCGTGACCACGCTGTGGGTGGCAAACACGAGCTGCTTCTTGAAGCCGAGCATGTCCATCGCGACTGATCGGTCATCACGATCGAACGCACCGAGCGCCTGGATCTCTTTGGACTTCGCAATCAGCTGGTCGCCGAGTGCGACCTGTGTCTGCACGTGTTCGGCGGTGTGCTTTGACCCGTTGGCGACGATTGCGTCGACCTCTTCGTCGGTGACCAGTGACGCCTGGTAAGTGACCGGCCGGAGCTGGTCGCGGATGCCCGCATCGGCATAGTCGATCAGGAAGTTCGGCAACTCCATGATGTGGCTGTCCGCGTCGTAGAACGGGCGGTCAGACGGCGCGTAGGTCATCTCGAGACCGTAGACGCTCCCTTCCCAACCCCTTCGACCGGCCGATTCCGGTCGGTGCCTCGCCTCAGTCGGACTCGGCAAAGGCGGGAGACAGGATGAGTTGTCCCGTGTGCGCACCCGTCCAGGCTGCGAGGCGCAGGACTTGCGCTGCCTCAGCGGGCGCCCAATCGGGAAGATCCATCGTGATGCCATGGTCCGCAGAAGGGACGAAGCCAAAACGCTCGTAGTAGGCCGGGCTGCCCTGGAGCAGCACCATGGGCTCATCGCGTGAATCAGCGATGGCGCACACGGCGCGCACCAAGGCGTCGCCAATCCCCTGACCGTGCCACTCGGTGGCGACGGCCAGCGGCGCCAACGTCGCGACGTCGACCGACCCGTCGGCGCCACGGAGTTCTGCCCGACTGATCATGACGTGGCCAACCACCTCGTGATCGACGGTCGCCACCAGAGCCAGGTCTGGCCAGTAGTCGCCCGAGTCGCGGATCTCGCGCACCAGCGTTGCCTCGGCAGGTGATCCGAACGCGTCAGTCACCACCGAGTCGATCGTGTCAAAGTCTGCAGGGCGCTCGGGCCGAATCGTCACATCCATGACGATGACCGTAGCCACCCTCCCCCAAGCGTTTGCGTGACGATTTTGGCGGAACGGTTCGCCCAAATCGTCACGCAAACGGGAATGGGGGCGAATTGGGGCGGGTCAGGCGAGGAGACTGGCGAGTGCCGTCGCGTCGATCCGCGTGAAACACCGGCGCCCGTTTCCACGAGACAGCTCCGCGACTTCCAGTTCAGATGCAGAGATCTCGCGGTCAGGTCCACTGAGTGCATCGAGTCCGACACGGATGGCGGCGGAGAGATCGAGCCCCGCGGTCCAACTCTCAGCGAGTCGTTCACGAACCGCCTCCGCGTCTCCACCGATTGCTGCGTAGTCACGCTCGTCGACGACGGTGCCGTCGTAGAGCAGGTGGAACATCTGGTCGCCATCTTCTTCGAGGCCGACTTCGGCAACGAGAATCTCGACTTCCATCGGCTTCATTTCGTGGGTGAAGATGTTGCCGAGCATCTGCGCATAGCTGTTGGCCAGGCTGCGTGCGTCGACATCGTCACGCGAGTATTGGAAGCCCTTGAGGTCCGCAGCACGGACGCCTGCCACGCGCAGTTGGTCGAACTCGTTGTATTTTCCCACGCCGGCAAAGGCGATGCGGTCATAGATTTCGCTGACCTTGCGCAGGGTGTCAGACCCGTTCTCGGCAACGATGACCAGACCCTCGTCGTAGCGGACGGCAACGAGCGCACGACCGCGAGCGATGCCCTTGCGCGCGTAATCGGCGCGGTCCTTCATCATTTGTTCCGGTGCGACGTAGAACGGCTGGCTCATCGGCTGCTCGCCTCCTCCCGGATCGTGTCGAATCGCGCTGCCAGATCGTCGTCGTCGATGCGTGCCCAGCCGTCGACATCGATGGCAGCAACAACCGGATAGATCCCGCGGACGGCATCAGGGCCGCCGGTGGCACTGTCAGCATCTGCGGCTTCCCAGAGCGAACGGCAGGCGAGCTGGATGGCCTCATCGCGACTGAGATCGGGGGTGAACCCGACCTTGATGACGGTACTGGCGTGCAGGCTGCCCGACCCCGTCGACACGAAATCGCGTTCTTCGTAGCGGCCACCGGTGGCGTCGAAATCCCACAATCGGCCCGTACTCCGGCGAAGGTCGAACCCCGCGAAGATCGGCACCACGACCATGCCCTGCATCGCAGCAGGCAGATTGCCGCGAACCATCGACGACAGCTGATTGGCTTTGCCTTCCAGGCTCAGCGAATTGCCTTCGACCTTCTCATAGTGCTCGAGCTGGAGCTGAAACATCTTGACCATCTCCATCGCCGGACCTGCCGCCCCGGCAATTGCGACGGCGCTGTGGCGATCGGCTTGCACGACCTTCTCCATCGCCCGGTGCGAGATGAGATTGCCAGACGTCGCTCGGCGGTCTCCGGCCATCACGACGCCGTCGGCGTACTTCAATGCCACACAGGTCGTGGCATGGGGAATCGAGAGCTCGTGACCGGGAACTGAGGATGCAGCCATGGACGAGTGTGAGGTCAGCCCGATGCGGCGGAGCAGTTCAGGGAAGCTCGACCCCGGGTCGTCGCCCGGGGTGAAGAACGGCATGGCCACGGGTCACTGACCGCCCTTCTGTACGTAGGACTTCACGAAATCCTCGGCGTTCGTTTCGAGCACATCGTCGATCTCGTCGAGCAAATCGTCGATGTCGGCCTTGATCTTCTCGCCCGTCTCGGTGACGGCGTCAGCCGCGTTATCGGTGTCCGCCGCGGTGCTCTCGGACTTGTCGCGGGTGGTCTTCGACTTCTGGATGCGTTCAGCCATCGATCTCTCCTGTGTCTCGCCTGAAGAGAACTCTATGCCCGGTTGGGTTATTGACCCAGTCGGTCGAGCAGTTCTCGGGCAGTGGCGCTGCTGTCGATCAACGTACCAACGTGGTCAGCGGTCCCCCGCAGTGGTTCCATCATTGGAACGCGACGCAGCGGATCACGCCCGATGTCGAACACCATCGAGTCCCAGTTGGCGGCCACGATGTCGTCCGGGTACTTCTCGAGGCAACGTCCGCGAAAGTACGCACGCGTGGTTTCAGGCGGTGCCGTCATGGCCCGACGCGCTTCGTCGACGGTGACCAGCGTGTCGAGGCCGGCGCGTGACGCCAAGCACTTGTCCGGTCGCATGTCGTGGTACTGGAGATCGATGGCTTTGAGTCGTGTCGCGCCGGGTTGCAGGCCGTGACGATCTGCGTAGCCATCGACGATGCGCTTCTTGGCCACCCAGTCCACCCAGTGCCCCATCGAGTCGGGGTCACGTTCGAGCCCGGCGAGCACCTGCTCCCATTTGGCCATGACATCGGCGCCAACGTCGGCGCCAACCGAGTCGAGGCCGCACGCCTGCACATATTTCTGGGCCCGTTCGAAGAGCCCCCACTGAACTTCGAGCGCCGTGGCGCGACTGCCGTTGCGCAGCATGATGGTCTGGCGAAGAGACGGGTCGTGGCTGACCTGCCGGATCGCAGGAACGGGGTTGCCGAGGATCCAATCATCGCCGAGTTCGTCGTCCTCGATCATCGACAGGATGATTGCGGTGGTGCCCACCTTGAGGTACGTGGCCACCTCGCTCATGTTGGCGTCGCCGACGATCACATGGAGCCGCCGATACTTCTGCGGGTCCGCGTGCGGTTCATCCCGGGTGTTCACGATTGGCCGCTTGAGGGTGGTTTCGAGACCAACTTCCTCTTCGAAGAAGTCGGCCCGCTGGCTGATCTGATAGCCGATGTCGTCATGTGGCCGGCCGGGCAGTTCACAACCGACCTTGCCCGCGCCCGTGAAGATCTGTCGGGTCACGAAGTGCGGGGTGATCTGACTCGTCAACCGACCGAATGGGAGTTCGCGCGCGACGAGGTAGTTCTCGTGGCAGCCGTAGCTGTTGCCCTTGCCATCAGAGTTGTTCTTGTGAATGATCACCTCGGCGCCGTCGTCGAGCAGTTCACCCGCGTACGTCATCGAGTCACGAACGATCTCGTCGGCGGCCCGATCCCAGACGACCACCTCGCGAGCGTTGGTGACCTCTGGCGTGGAGATCTCGGGATGGGCATGATCGACGTAGTACCGAGCCCCGTTGGTGAGCACGGCATTGACCAGGGTCGTTTCGACCTCGGGTGCGATCGATTCGTCCATCGAGTAGCCCCGGGCATCGTTCGTCGGCTGCTCGTCTTCGTAGTCCCACCCGACGCGGCTGGCCTCGCGCTGTGCCGCGACGTACGCGTTGATCAGCAGCGACGACGCCGAGACGGGATTGTTGTCGCCACCGCGGACAAGGATTCCGTACTCAGTCTCGATGCCGAGCACTTTGGGCAATGCCATACCCTGAACCTATCCCCACCCCGCCGACCCGGCGAGTCAACTTCGCTGGCGCCGGTGACGCTCAGAGCACTTCGAACGTGATGCCCGCGTGCTCGACGAGCCTGCTGATCAAGTCGTCGCCGAGGGCTGTCGCTGGCGTCCAGAACCCGCCACTGGCGTCCGAATCGAGGAGTGCCAGTGCCGACTCCCCCAACATCTTGGACGTCGATCCGTACCCAGGGTCGCGGTCT
>JAJCXU010000445.1 GCA_029263275.1 Ilumatobacter sp. | reverse complement strand
GTGTTGCCGGGGTCTGATGTGGTGACTGCGGCGCCGGTGTTTCATCGGTTGCGTCAGGAGTTGGCCGACGCGGTTGGTGGGTCGCAGGTGCCGCCGTTCACGGTGAGTGTGGGTTTGTGTGATTCGTCGTGGGCTGAGGATCTGCAGGTGTTGTTGAATGCTGCTGATCGTGCGTTGATGTTGGCCAAGGCTGAGGGGCGTGATCGTTTGGTGATCGATGATCCCTCCACCGAAGCCCCGCACACCGAATCCCCGAACACCGACGCCGAGTACCACGCAGGCATGACTCGACTGTCAGCGGTCGACAACGTTTCGTAGCCGTCGTCGCGAATAACGTGGCAACGAGATGTCACGCCGATCGCAACCCTGCTGTCAGCTGCAGGCTTCTCCGTCGGTCCGAGGAGCAGCCTGATGGCCACGTACCGCAACCGATTTGGTCCCCACAATCCCGAGCAGACCTACATCGACCACGAGCTTGCCGAACACGTCGCCGACCTCGGAGAGGTGCAGTTGAACTACGCCACCGTCGGCGATGCGAGCAAGCCGGCGCTCTTGCTGATCCCAGGGCAGACCGAGTCATGGTGGGGCTATGAGGCGGCGCTGCAGCTGCTCGGCGAGCATTTCCAGGCATTCGCCATCGACATGCGCGGCCAAGGCCGGTCGACGCGCACGCCCGGTCGCTACACCATCGACAACATGGGCAACGACCTGTCGCGATTCATCGACCTCTTGATCGGTCGGCCGACCATCGTCAGCGGGCTGTCGTCGGGTGGTGTCGTCGCCGCATGGCTTTCCGCGTACGCCAAGCCGGGGCAGGTGCTCGCGGCCTGCTACGAAGACCCACCGCTGTACGCATCGGAGCGCGCGCCATTCGTCGGGCCTGGAATACGGCAAGCAGTGGGGCCGATGTTCCGACTGTGGAGTACCTACCTCGGCGACCAGTGGAGCATCGGTGATTGGGATGGAATGATCGCTGCGGCGCCCGACGTGCTGCCCGCGTGGCTGGCCAACGCGTCGGCACTGCCTGGCGAGCCACCGCAGCATCTCAAGGAGTACGACCCGGAATGGGGCCGTGCGTTCTGGACCGGCACCGTCGCCGCATCGTGCGATCACGACGCGATGCTCGGTGCGGTACGCGTCCCGGTGCTGTTCACGCATCACTTCCGGCACGTCGAGCCGACCACGGGGCTGTTGATCGGGGCGTCCTCAGACCTCCAGGCCGAGCGAGTGCGCAGCAGGCTTACCGAGGCCGGTGTGCCAGTCGACTATCGGTCGTTCGAGTCAACCGGTCATTCGATGCACGGCAGCAACCCACAGTTGTATGTCGACACACTCCTCGACTGGACGGCGACACTCTGACCGATCACGGTGCCAGCGATCGTGGTCGGTCGCCGGGTTCAGGTGCGCGGAACGGTGCGACGCGAGAAACCGGCGAACGCCGCCCACAGCAGGATCATCACCGTGAATCCGAGAATCAGGAGCGGGACGAGTTGCGGTGAACCGACCGGTGGGTCACCAATGTGCGTGGTCGGCGCCAGGTCTTCCATCCAGCCGGCGAGCTGGAGGCCCGGTCCGAGGAGCGCGACGAACGCGGTGATGGCGTAGGCCGCCCAGGCGACGCTGAACGCCTCGGGCCGGTACCCGTACAGCGCCAGTGCCACACCGGCAAGTACAAGATCGGCCGGCAGGTAGGCAATCCCTCCGGCCACGACCGAGCCGAACGCCGACGATGATCCCGTTGAGAGTGCCGCGGTTCCGGCAAGGGTGAGCGACCCGGCGATCGTGAGCATGACGAGGCCTCCGACGATGACCACGACGTGGTTGAACAACCAGGTCCGACGCGCCATTCCGGTACCGATGAACGCTTCGAGTCGCCCACTGGATTCCTCGCCGCGAAGTGTCCCAATCGCCTGGACCACGTAGCCCGACGCGATGACTGCGAGGTAGAGCAGCGTCATCGCCATGAACCCATCCTCGGGCCGGCCGCCGGATGCTCCGATCGCGTCCGCGAGGGCCGGGTTGCTGGCCATTGCGTCGAGCAACTGTTGCGCCAGCGACCCCATCATCGCCGCCAAGATGAGGGCACCAGCGGTCCAACCGACGATCGCCGGCCGGTGAATCCACACCGCGAGGCCGAGGCCGGTCCGCACGCGCGTCGATGCGTGATCCGGACCGACCCCGCCTTGAACGAGTGCACTGCCGAGGTCTCGCCGTGCCGCCAGCGTGACGGCGAGGGTGGTCGACGCGATGCCGGCCGCGAGCGGGATGGCGAGCACCCACCAGCGCTGCGGGCCGAACGGTGCCGTCTTCTCCGCCCAGCCGAGTGGCGACAACCAGGTCAGCCATGAGCCGGTCACGTCACCAACACCCCGCACGACGTACGACACCGCGAGGATCAGCAGGCTCAGGGCATACACGTTGCGTGCATGCAGCGTGAGTTGTGCCAGCACGGCAGCGAGCCCAGCAAAGCTGAAGGCGAGGGTCATCAGTGACAGGGAGTACAACATTGCCCCGACGAACGGCACGCCTTCGGCAACCAAGCCGATGGTGAAGCCGATGCCGGTCAGGCCGATCGCAGCGCTCGTGACCAGCGATGCCGCCAGCACCGGCATGTGACGGCTGATCCGTCCGCTGAGGAGCGCCTCGTGTCGACCGGCTTGCTCTTCGCCACGCGTCAACGACGTCATCAGACTGATGCCGAGCAGCGGCATGATGAACGCAGCGAGGAACCCGAACTCATCTTGGATCACGCCGCCGAGGCTGTTCAGCCCTTCGACGCGACCATTGATGGCCAGCAGCGCGGTGCTGGTCACTGCCGACGCGTAGGTCTGGATCTTCTCCGGGGTGTCGTACAGACTGGCGATGCTGACCGCAGTGCCGATCATGCTTGCCGTCAGTGCGACGACCCACGTCACGATGGCGCGTCGGCGGACGCGCCATTGGATCCGCAGCAACACGCCGAGCCCTGCCGTCATGATGCGGCGGCTGTCGAGTTGCCCGCGCCGGTCTGTGCCGCGATCATGTCGTCACCTTCGGGCTCGTCGCGATAGCGCTCCAGAAACAACGTGTCGAGACTGGGTGGCGTGACGGTGAGCGTGTGGATCCGCGCCGCGTGGAGACGGCCCACGACGTCGTCGAGGCGGTCGGCATCGATGCTCAGACGACAATCGACGTGGCCGTCGATCGGGTTGCAGGCCGAGCTGTGGACGCCGGGGGCAACCTCCAGCCCGTCGGGCCGATCGATCGTGACAGCGTGCACCGTCGTGCGCGTGTGACGTCGCAGCTCGGCAAGGGTTCCACTGGTCACGGTCTGTCCCCGGCGAATGATGGTGACTCGGTCGGCGAGTGCTTCGACCTCTCCGAGGATGTGGCTCGACAGCAGCACGGTGCAACCGTCGGCTCGGCGCTCGCGCACGCAGTCTTGGAATGTCTGTTCCATCAATGGGTCGAGTCCGGAGGTCGGCTCGTCGAGGATGAGCAGGTCGACGTCGGCAGCAAGTGCCGCGATGAGGACGACTTTTTGCCGGTTGCCCTTCGAGTAGTCCCGAACCCGCTTGGTCGGATCGAGGTCGAACCGATCGATCAGATCGTCTCGGCTGCTCTGGGGGAGTCCGCCGTGCGTGGCCGACAAGATGTCGAGGCACTGGCCGCCGGTCAGTCCGGGCCACAGTGCGATGTCGCCCGGCACGTAGGCCAGTCGTTGATGGAGTGTGGTGGCCTCGCGCCACGGGTCGCCGCCGAACAACTCGACTCGGCCCGCGGTTGCTTTCATCAGACCGAGAACGATGCGGATGGTGGTCGACTTGCCGGCACCGTTCGGGCCGAGAAAGCCGTGAACCTCGCCGTGGCCGACTTCGAGGTCGAGCCCGTTCAATGCTCGGGCGGAGCCGAAGTCCTTGATCAAGCCATCGGCGCGAATGACTGCTGGAGTATCTGACGGTGAGTGAGACGGTGAGTGAGACGGTGTGGTCATGACGGTTCCTCCGGTTGTGCCTGAAATGCCCCGTTGACGTAGACGTCGGTGGCCTCACGCGCCCAGCGGGTGATCCCCTCGGGGGACAGTGGGTCGACGCCGATCGCGGCGGCCACCTGGTTGCGCAGCAGCACCATTGCGAGGTCATTGACGAGCAGGAACGCGGCACGTACGGCGAGGTCGTCGGTCGGACGAGCCATGCCGGTGGTGGTCATCGATTGCATCAGGTCAACCGATGTCGTGAACCAGCGGCCGAACAGGTCGGCACCGGCCGGGTCGTTGGTCAACAGCAGACGCCGGAGATAGTCCGGCAGCGGTGAGCCTGGCGGAAAGCCGCGGGCGAAGATCTCGGCCATCGATCCGGGGTTGGCGCCTCGGACCATCTCGTCGAGTCCCTGCTCGTCGAGGCCTTCGAGAATTGCCTCGAAGGCCTCCGAAGCGTGGCGATCGACTGCTTCGCGGAGTCCGTCCTTGCTGCCGAAGTGATGCACGACCAAGGCGGCAGATACGTCGGCCTCGGCGGCGATCTCGCGCAGGGTCACCGCATCGGCGCCTCGCTCCGCGAAGAGCCGGAGCGCAGCGTTGCGGATCGTTGCTGCTCCCGTGAGGTCACTGTCCGACGGAGCTGAACGCATGTTGAGAATACTAAACAGGTGTTCAGCCGTTCGCAACTCGATGGACGGTGAAGGGGGGCACATGCGCCCGGTTGATCAGAAGAGGAGGCCTGGATGCAGGCCTTCGGGTCTCAGTTCAATGTGTACTGGTCAGCGTCGGTGACGAAGTCGGCATGTCCGTACATGTCGAGCAGCGCAGCGAGTCGCCGGTTGAGTCGAGCGTCAATGCGGCTGGAGACCACGGGTAGGCGGAGGCCCACCCGATAGAACGCGGTCTTGACCGCCAAGGATCCCACGGCGACGCCAGCGGCCACCTTCTCGCGCCGACTGAAGGT
>JAJCXU010000444.1 GCA_029263275.1 Ilumatobacter sp. | reverse complement strand
TGATCGATGTGCCGAAGGCCACGTTTGTGGTCGGCGCGGTACGGTCATCGAGATGACGTCCGCACGTGATCTGGCCACTCGGCGAGAGGTTGCACGCGCCTTCGCTGGCTCGTCATCGGCACGGGTTATCGCGATTTTCCTCATCCTCGGGACTGGAGTTCGGGCAGCGCTGGGGGCCGTGACATGGGAAGACGTGATCGCTGTTGGGGTGGTGCTCGCCCTGCTTGGTCCCGTCGAGTGGGTCATTCACCGGACGCTGCTCCATGCGCAGCCGACCAATCGCATCGCGCAACGACTCGGCACCCGAGACTCACACGAGCGTCACCACCGTGTTCCTGACGATCTCGACTGGCTCCTACTGCGCCGCCCGAACGCCATCGGCTCGTGCCTGGCAATCGTGGTGCCGTTTGTCGGGCTTGGGGCGCTTGCCGATTGGCTCGGTCTCGTCACGTCCACGGGGGCTCGCACCGCGGCAGCGACTGCAAGCGTTACCGGGCTGCTGGCATTGGCTCACTACGAATGGGTGCACTTGCTCGTGCATTCGAAGTATCGACCGACCTCGCGCTACTACGCGCACCTCGACCGCAATCATCGACTGCACCACTTCCGCAACGAGCGCTTCTGGCTCGGTGTCACGACCGACGTCGGCGACCGCCTGGCGCGGACGCTGCCGTCCGAAGGCGACGCCGTTCCGCTGAGTGCCACCGTGCGCTCGCCGGTCAAGACGCCCGCAGACTCCGCCTGACTTCCCGCGTCCTTGGTCCCCTCTGTCGGTGAGTAGTGTTCGCCGCCGTGACCGAGGTGGTGACACCGGACTTCGAGACCTATCGGTGGGCACCGATCGAACGCGTCACCGGGCAGCCGCCGATGGTTCGGGTCCACTGGGCGGATCGGGTGCACCTCGACTGCTTCTCGCTGTGGCTCTACGAGAACACCGTTGCCATCGACCCGGTCACTCGCGAATCGACCGTTGATCCGTTCGACCTTCCAGACTCGTCGGTGCTCGTCGAGGCGCGCGTTGGGCTCGACGGTGACCTCGTCGTCACCTGGAACGGCGGGACCGAGTCGCACGTGCATCCCGGATGGCTGCGATCTGTCGCCGACGGCGAACATGTTCCAGAGGCTGTCCTCGGTGCGCCGACGATCTGGAACTCGTCGATGGGAGAGCCACCGACGTTCGATGGCGCCGCCGTTCTTGACGACGACTCCGTGTTCGAGGCGTGGCTGACTGCACTCGTCACCCACGGACTGGCTCGGCTCCGCAACACGCCCACGAACCGCGACGCCATGGAGCAGGTGGGTCGACGGATCGGTCCGATCCGCGGTTCGAACTTCGGCGACGTGTTCACCGTCGAGGCGATCTTCGACCGGGCCGACTCGCTGGCCAACACGGGAGGCAACCTCGGGCAGCACGCGGATCTCCCAACTCGGGAAACACCGCCGGGCTTTCAGTTCCTGCACTGCGTCGAGAACACGGTGGCCGGTGGAGCATCGCGCATGACCGACGGCCTCGCCGTCGTCGAGCGGTTGCGTGCCGAACACGGAGAGCACTACGAGGCGCTCACCACTCTCGAATGGGTCTTCGCGAACCGAGCCAAAGACGGTGATCACCGGTGGGTCGGGCCGATGATCGATCACGGCACGCAACACAGTCCACTCACGATGCGCGCGTTCTATCCCGTTCGGTTGGCGCCGCACATGTCACCGGCCGACGTTCCGCGCGCGTATGCCGCCATGCGTGTGTTCTCGGCTGTCGCCCACGATCCCGATCTGATGTTGTCGAACCGGTTCGAACCGGGCGACCTCGTCGGCTTCGACAACCGGCGAATTCTGCACGGCCGTGACGCCTGCGATCCTGGCGCTGGTCGCCGGGTCCTGCGTGGCTGCTACATCGACCGCGACGACGTTCTCTCCCGCCTCCGCGTTCTCCGCCGCAGAGTTACGAAAGGGGCCTGACCCCATGCGTAACTCTGTGGTGTGGAACTCTCACCGTCTACGAAACGAGACCGCTCCATGAGTTCAGCATTCATCACCTGCGCAGTCACCGGCAGCGGCGACACCGTCGGCAAGTCCGACAAGGTGCCATTCACACCTGAGGCGATCGCCAACGATTGCATCGCGGCGGCGAAGGCTGGTGCCGCGGTGGTCCACATCCACGTCCGTGACCCGATCACCGGTGCGCCGTCGCGCGAAGTCGACTACTACGCAGAGGTCGTCGATCGCGTTCGTTCCTCCGACGTTGATCCCGTCATCAATCTCACCGCCGGCATGGGCGGCGATGTCACGTTCGGCTCCGTGGAGAACCCCCTGCCACTGGCGCAGGCGGGAACAGACATGGTCGGAGCAACCGAGCGGCTCGATCACGTCCGCAAGATCCTGCCGGAGATCTGCACCATCGACTGCGGCTCGATGAACTTCGGCGAGGGCGACTATGTGATGACCAACACGCCTTCCGTGCTCGCCGAGATGGCACGCCAAGTGCAAGAGCTCGGGGTGCGACCCGAGATCGAGGTGTTCGACACCGGACACCTGTGGCAGGCGAAGTCGCTCGTCGACCAGGGTCTCATCGACGACCCGGTGATGATCCAGCTCTGCATGGGAATTCCGTGGG
>JAJCXU010000443.1 GCA_029263275.1 Ilumatobacter sp. | reverse complement strand
CGTCGCCCCAAAACTCCTTCGTGCCACAGTCGGCCCCGAGGGCGTGCAGACGCCTGCACCTGATGCTGAGCGTCGGCGCGTCGTCTCCGAACAGGCAGCGAGTCAGACCACCGCCATGATGCAGCGGGTTGTCTGCGAGGGCACCGCCAAGCTTGCCCAGGTCGAAGGCATCGCCGTGGCTGGCAAGACCGGCACGGCGTTCAAGGCGGCCCCGAACGGCACGTACTACAACGAAGATGGTGAGCGGATCTACTACGCAAGCTTCGTCGGATTCTTCCCGGCAGACGATCCGCAGGTCACGGTCCTCGTCTCGGTCGACGAGCCGCCGGCCGGAACCCACGATCGTTTCGGTGGCACTGCAGCGGCTCCCGTGTTCGCCGCCCTCGTGCCGACCCTCATTCACGAACTGGGAATCCAGCCGGCACCCGGAAGCACGGGATGCCCGGAGTGACCGAAGTCGGTCACATCATGGCCCTGTTGGAATCAGCAGGCGCCACCCTGGCTCCGGCCAGTGCTGACGCCGCATCGGTCGTCGTCACGTCGGTCACGCACGATTCCCGACAGGTCGAGGCTGGCACGTTGTTCGCCTGCCTCGTTGGCGATCGGGCCGACGGACACGACTTCGCCGTCGGCGCCGTCCAGGCCGGGGCCACAGCGCTGTTGGTCGAGCGCGAGTTGGTCGAGTCCGACCTGGCCGGTGTGCCGCAGATCGTCGTCGACAGCACACGGCGTCGTCTGGGGCCGGTCAGTGCACTCGTCGCGGGCCAGCCCGCCGACTCGATGACGACCGTCGGCGTGACCGGGACCAATGGCAAGACCACCATCTGCTCGATGCTGGCGACGATCTTCGAGGCGAATGCGTGGGCAACCGGCGTCATCGGCACGTTGCACGGCCCGCGGACGACCCCGGAGGCACCCGAACTCCAGGCGACACTTGCACGCTTCGTCAGCGAGGGCGATCAGGCCGCAGTGCTTGAGGTCTCCTCACACGCACTGGCGCTGCATCGAGTTGACGGGACGCACTTCAACGCGGTGGTCTTCACCAATCTGGGACACGACCACCTCGACCTGCACGGCACTCCCGAGGAGTACTTCCGGGCCAAGGCCTTGCTCTTCCAGTCCGACTTCGCCCCGCTGGCCTTGATCAACGAAGACGACACACACGGGCGATTGCTGATCGATGTCATCGCGTCGAGCGATGACGACATCACCGTGATCCCCTTCAGTACCTCGCACCTCGACGAGGTGCGGGTGACCGCCACCTCGATCGACTATCGCTGGCGCGGGCAGGATGTCTCCGTCGCCATCGGCGGCGACTTCAACGTGTCGAACTCGCTGGCAGCGCTCGAAACGGCGGTGGCGTTGGGCGTCGAGCCAGCGGTTGCGGCATCGGCATTGCGTCGCCTCCCGACCGTCCCCGGTCGCTTCGAGAGCGTCGAGGCATCCAACGGAACGCCGACGCCCTTTTCGGTGGTCGTCGACTATGCGCATACTCCCGATGGCGTCACCGAGGTCCTTGCCGCGGCGCGCGCTGTGGTTGCGGACGACGCGGCGGTCATCGTCGTGCTCGGCTGTGGCGGTGATCGCGACCACGCGAAACGTCCGGCGATGGGGGCCGCGGCAGCCGCAGGCGCCGACCGTGTGATCATCACCTCCGACAACCCGAGAACGGAGGACCCGATGTCGATCATCAATGACATCAACGAGGGGGTCGAGGGCCACTACCGTGACCGTGTCACCTCACAGCCCGATCGCCGCCTGGCGATCGGTGAAGCCCTCGACGTGGCCCGTCCCGGCGACATCGTCGTCATCGCGGGCAAGGGCCACGAACAAACACAGGATCTCGGCGGCAACGTCGTGGCGTTCGACGACCGGGCCGTCGCTCGCTCGTTCCTGGATACAGAAAGCATGGATCTCTCGTGATCGCCATCATGATCGCCACGGCGGTGTCGACACTCGTCTCGCTCTTCGGCACTCGATACCTCATCGTCTTCTTCCAGACCCGGGGGCAAGGCCAACCAATCCTCGGCAAGGAGGACAACGGGCCCGAGCACCACATGGTGAAACAAGGCACGCCGACGATGGGTGGCATCGCCATCGTCGTTGCCGCCTTCGTCGGCTGGGTCGTTGCCCACGTCCGCGATCTCGCCTTCTCGAACCAAACGATGATCGTCTGGGGCGGGGTGCTGTTCCTTGCGGCCATGGGCTTCCTCGACGACTACATCAAGGTGCGCAAACGCCACAACCGCGGCATCTTCTGGAAGCAGAAGAATTACATCACGATGCTCGCGAGCTTCGTCATGGCATGGTTCCTCGTCGTCGGCACGGGCATCTCCGAGACGATCTCGGTGACACGCCCCGAGATCGGCGTCGAGGTGCCCACCATCGTGTGGGTGTTCTTCGCGGGCGGGATCATCTGGGCAACGACCAACGCGGTGAACGTCACTGACGGCCTCGACGGCCTTGCCGCAGGCTCGGCGTTGATGGGTTTCGGCGCCTTTGCGCTCATTGGCTACTGGTTGTTCCGTAACCCTGACGTCTACGACGGTGCCGTCAACCCGCTCGACATGGGTGTCTTCTCCGCCGCATTCGCCGGTGGGTGCCTCGGCTTCCTCTGGTGGAACGCCGCACCCGCGCGCATCTTCATGGGTGACGTCGGAGCGCTGGCGATCGGCTCGGCGCTCGCCTTTCTCGCGCTGACCACGAACACGCTGCTCCTGATCATCCTGATCTGCGGCATCAACGTGATGGAAGCTGGGTCGGTCGCCATCCAGATGGGCGTGTTCAAGGCCTCAGGGCGCAAGAAGCGACTGTTCCGGATGTCGCCCATCCACCACCACTTCGAACTCGTCGGCTGGCCAGAGACC
>JAJCXU010000442.1 GCA_029263275.1 Ilumatobacter sp. | reverse complement strand
ACGACCCGTTCTTCGCGGCGATCGACGGCCATCCACACATCGCCGCGATCGGGCGGCGTGCGGACGAAACATCAACGCTCTTCGCAGAGAACTGGCACGCCGACTGGAGCTTCCAAGAGTTCCCACCGGACGGCACCTGCTTGTACGGCAAGATCATCCCGCCTGTCGGTGGCGACACGTTGTACACCAACCAGCAGGCAGCACTCGCCGCGATGCCTCCAGAACTCCGCGCGAAAATCGAGGGCAAGATCGCCGTCCACTCCGCTCGCGGCGGGTATGCACCCGACGGTCAGTACGGCGACGACGACGCTGATCGGTCGATGCAGATCCGCCCGAGTGAAGCTGCCTACGCCACGCAACTCCACCCGTTGATCCGGACCCATCCCGAGACGGGTGCGGAGACGTTGTACTCGACCATCGGTTACATCATCGGCATCGAGGGCATGCCCGACGACGAGGCGCGGCCAGTGCTCGGCGAGTTGTACGCGTGGCAGACCCGCGATGAATTCCAGTACCGACATCGCTGGGAGCCGAACATGCTGGTGATGTGGGACAACCGTTGTGTGTTGCACCGTGCCACCGGCGGGTACGACGGTCACGACCGGCTGCTCCACCGCACCACGATCGGCTACAACCCGGCGCCCAGCAGCCGCTGAAACCCGTTTGCGTGACGATTTTGGTGCCCATCCCCGCCAAAATCGCTACGCAAACGGTGGTGGTCAGCTGACGAAGGGGCCGGCTGTGGAACCGGGCGGTCGCGTGCTCCGAGCCCGACGCTTCCTGCCTCCGGGCTTGCCGCCGCTACCACTGTCGTTGCCGCTGCCAAGCCAGGCGATGATGCCGAACGAGATGATGAGGTGGATGCCAAACAGCGTCCCGTACGGCTTCCACACACCGACATTGGTGACGTCGCCACGTGGCCCCATGCAGTACATGCTGAAGTTGTAACTCGTCTCACCGGGCGTCACCTGGTAGCTGTCGGTCACCACGAATGCGTCAGGTTGCGCGTCGGTACAGAACAGCGGTGCGAGCAACTTCATCTCACCTGGCCAGATCGCGACCGAGATCAGCACCGTCAGCATCATTGCCAAGAACAATGCGGCCAGGATCTTGCCGAAGACTCCCAGCCGGACCGGAGTCGTGCCCGCGACAGCGCTCACCGTGACACCTGCGGTCGGGTCGTAGTCGCCGCTCATCCCGTTACCCCGATCAGGCCGCCGTCCGTATCAAATCGGACCGTGCCCGTCCGCCGAGCAGACTCAACCGAGACATCGACGATGTGCACTCCTTCGATGAGCGACACCTGAATGAGCGACACGAACACATCACCACCGTCTGGGTCCTCACCGGTGTCGGCCGTGAACGCGAGAATTGCCTCGTCGGCGAGGCGGTCGACATCGCCGATCGGGAGGTCGGCCGCGGCGATGGTGATGTCGTCGAGCGGCAGCCGATCAGCGTTCTGTTGCGGTGTGACACTCAGGATCTCGCCCTCGCGTACCGCAACCATGTCGACGAAGTCTTCGCGGTCGCCGCGACGTGTCTGCACGAGAGTCGTGCGACTCGATGGCGTGATGGTCATCGTGATGATCTGCAAGGCCTCGCCGCTGGTCGCCCCGACCTCAAGAGCAACGACATCGAGTGCGTCGCTGACCCAATCGACAGCCACACCACCGCCACGACTTCGGATCTCGGCGTCGAAGTCGGCTCGGTCCACGGCACCAACACACGCGGTCAGGCTCAGCATGGAGAGCACGACCACGCACGCTCGCCTGGTCATTCGTCTTTCCTCCACAGACCTCGACCGTACGCGACGCGCATGTGTCTGCGTGACGATTTTGGTGCCCATACCCACCAAAATCGTCACGCAAACGAAGAGTGGACGTGGCGTGTTAGCCGCGGGCCATCGCGAAGAACTCGTCGTTCGGGCGCATCGAGGTGAGGTTGGCCAACCGGTTCGACATGGCGAAGAACGCCGCGATTGCACCGATGTCCCAGATCTCATCGTCGGTGAATCCGTGGGTTCGCATCGCGTCCAGATCACCGTCGACGATCTGCGCTGAATCGCCAGCAACCTTCAGTGCGAAGTCGATCATGTGCCGTTCGCGATCACTCAGATCAGCCTTCCACGGGTTGATCGCCAGTTGATCCGAGATCAGTGGATTCTTCGCCCTGATCCGCAGGATGGCGCCATGCGCGACCACGCAGTACAAGCACCCGTTGGTCGCGCTCGTGGCGACGACGATCATCTCGCGCTCGGCCTTCGAGAGCCCCTCAGACTTGTCCATCAATGCGTCGTGTGCGGCAAAGAACGCCCGGAACTCAGCGGGGCGATGAGCGAGTGCGAGAAAGACGTTCGGAATGAAGCCGGACTTCTCCTGCACCGTTTCGATCAGCTCGCGGATGTCGTCGGGCAGATCAGCAAGTTCCGGGACCGGGAACCGAGAGATCGGGTGCTCGGTCACCGGCGAATCACTGCCCAGTCCAGATGGTCGCGGCGACCTCACCAAGACGATCGGCACCTGACGCCTTCGCCCCCTCGGCCTGAGCAACCGACCCATCGGTGAAGACGACCGAGAACGGATAGGCGGTCTTGCCCTTCTCGACTTCGATCAGGGCGATCTCTGAGTGCGGCCACGACGCCGACATCTCGGTCGGCTTGCCCGACATCGCACTCATCTTGCAGAGGATCAGACGCTTCGACGTGATGGCGAGCAGGTTGCGCCCGCCCGGCCATGACCCAGCAATGCCTTCGCCGGCCGCCTCGGCCTTGCGCTTGTCGACCTTGGATTTGATCGCTGCCCCAGCGACACCACCGAGTGCGATGGCCCCAACGGTGCCTCGCGGGTTGGCCGTGCACGCCACGAGGATTTCCTCGTCGGCTGGGATGCCCAGCTTGTCGCGTGCTTTGTCGATCTTTTTTGCAATGTCCACCAGTGCCATGTGGTCGAAGTTAGCCGCAAGCCTCAGAGCAAGTTGCGGCGGAGCTTGCCGGTGGCCGTGCGCGGCAGCTCATCGCAGAACACGACATCGCGCGGCACCTTGTGTCGGGCAAGGTTCTCGGCGACACCCGCCTTGATCTGCTTCGCCGTGAGTCGAGCACCGGGCTTCTTGACGACGTGTGCGACAAGTCGCTGCCCGAAGTCGTCGTCGTCGACTCCGACCACGGCAACATCGGAGACACCGTCGAGCGCCAAGAGGAGGTCTTCGACTTCGTGCGGGAACACGTTCTCCCCGCCGCTCACGATCATGTCGTCGGCGCGGCCGGTGACGAACAGCAAACCGGTGCTGTCGAGGAAGCCCACGTCGCCGGACGACATGAGCCCGTCGATGATCTCCTTGCCACCACCGCCGGTGTAGCCGTCGAATTGCGAACCGTTCCCCACGAAAATGCGTCCGATCGATCCCGTGGGAAGTGGGCTGCCTGCCTCGTCGAGAATGACGACGGTCGATCCGGGCAGCGTCCGACCAGCAGTCGACGGCGCCGCCAACAGGTCCTCCGGCGTTGCCAGGGTCGCCTGTCCGACTTCGGTCGAGCCGTACAGGTTGTAGAGGTTGGGACCGACGCGGTCGAGCCAGTCTTCGACCACGGGTGTGGGAAGCGCCGACCCACTCGAGGCAACGATGCGCAACGCGGAAAGGTCGGTCGTGCTGAGACCGTCGGCGTCGAGCAGTCGCTGCAGGATCGCGGGCACGACGGCAAGAACAGTGACCGACTCGCGTTCGAGCAGAGCCAGCATTCGTTCAGCATCGAAGGAGGCGCTGACCACGATTGTCGCTCCGAGCGCTGCTGCCAGACCCATCTGGGCGAGACCCCACGCATGAAAGAGCGGCGAGGTGATGGCCACGACGTCATCGCGCTGATAGGGGATGCTCTCGAGGACCCCAGCGGCAGCGGGGTCGGGACGCGCGCTGCGTTGGGCACCCTTTGGTGTCCCGGTCGTGCCTGACGTCAGCAACACAGGAGCGAGCGGCATCGACGGCCGAAGCGGCAACCGTCTGGCTCCCGAACGCCGAACCGCTCGCAGCGCCGTCGTACCCGCATGCTCGTCGCATGCGGCCGACGAACCGACCACGACGACCGAACCGCGGAACACATCACGATCGACCAAGTCGACGAGGTCGGCATCGATGATCAGGACGTCGACTTGTTCGCGTGCGAGCACGTCACGCATCTGCGGTGCCGCGAAGCCGGTGTTCAAGTAGACCGCCGACACCCCGAGCTTGGCCGCCGCGATGGTGGCCTCGACGAACTCACGGTGGTTGCAACAGGCAATGCCAAGCCGTTCACCGCGGCCGAGTCCGA
>JAJCXU010000441.1 GCA_029263275.1 Ilumatobacter sp. | reverse complement strand
CTTGAGCAGCTTCTCTGCCTTGGCCGCTGCGCGAACGGTGCCAAACACCCGCATTCCCTGGTGAGCCAAATGGATCGCAGTTGCCCGCCCGATCCCCGAGTTGGCTCCCGTGACGACTGCAACCTGCTGTTCCGACATGGCGCAGAAGCTAGTCCCGACCCCACCGGTCCGCTTCACCTCGGAATGAAACCGCGCTGGTCAGCCGATTTGTTTGCGGATGTCGGCGAGCCATGCGTCGGCGTCGTCCCAACGGCTGCCCGTGTCGGCGCGGACGGCCTCGACATCGTCACCAACGGCGGGATAGGAACCGACGAACTTCACGCGCGCCTGCTTCGCATGGAGCGAGCGCATCGTGTCGGCGAGCAAGTCGTCGGAGACATGGCCATCTGCATAGATGATGAAGCAGTAGTCACCGAGGCCGCCGTCCTTGGTGGGACGGCTGAACAGATTCGACAGGTTGATCCGCCGAGCGGCGAACTCCTGCAGGATCGAGATCAACGAGCCCGGCTCGTCGGCGCGTTGGTAGACGACGAGTGCCGTCTTGTCGTGTCCGGTCGGAGCAGGCACGCCATCACGGGTGACGAGCAGGAATCGGGTCTGGTTGCCTTTGTGGTCGGCGATGTCTGCGGCGATCACGGAGAGGCCGTACAGCTCGGCGGCCACACGCGGCGCCAACGCAGCGATGCCCGTGGCGTCGGACTCGGCGACGGTCTTCGCGCCTTCAGCGGTGCTGTTGGACACGCAGACCTCGGCGTCGGGCAACTCCGTGCGCAGGTAGCGATGGCACTGGGCGGTGGCCACAGGAATGGAGTGCACCGTGGTCACGTCGCTCAGCTCGGTGCCGGGACGGGCAACGAGACAGTGTTCGATGTCGATGACGACTTCACGCTGGATGACGAGCTCATAGTCGAAGGCGAGCGCGTCCTGGGTGAAGTTGACCGTGCCCTCGATCGAGTTCTCGATCGGCACGAACCCCGCATCGACCTCACCGCTCTGCACCGCGTCGAGAATGTCCGGCACGGTCCGAAAAGGCAAGTGCTCAGCGGTCGCCAGATCCGGCTGCGTGCGCAGCGCTTGCTGGGTGAAGGTGCCGAACGGCCCAAGGAATCCGACGCGTTCCACACCTGTGCTCGACATTCCGATCAGCGTAGGGGAACGGGTTCGTCCTCTGGCACGATGATTCGGTGACACCTTCGTCGGAAACAAATCTGGATGGCCCGACATGGACGAGGTGATGCTCCGCGAGCTGATCGAAGGCGTGCAAGACGGCAGCGTCGATCCCGACCACGCCGTGGCGCGGCTCACTCGGCTGCCCTTTGCCGACGTGGGCGACGCGCTCGTCGACCATCACCGGACGATCCGCCAGGGGATGCCCGAAGCGGTCTATGGGCCGGGGAAAACGGTCGAGCAGTGCGTCGCCATCGTCGGCGAGCTGCTCGAACACGGCACCGGCCCGGTCCTCCTGACTCGCGCCGACGCCGCCCAGCGAGCGGCGTGTCTCGATGCCCACGGTCCTGCCGACGAGGCCAACCAGTCACTGTTGTGGAGACGGCCCACGCCGACTCGTGAGGCCAACGTGCTGGTGATCACCGCCGGAACGAGTGACCTCCCGGTCGCCCACGAGGCACGCATGACGCTTCGAGCCCACGGCTTCGAGCCGTCACTGATCTCCGACGTCGGCGTCAGCGGCCTGCATCGGCTGCTCGCACGAGTCGACGACGTCACCGGCGCAGATGCGGTCATCGTGGTCGCGGGGATGGAGGGAGCGTTGGCCAGCGTGATCGGCGGCCTCACGTCCGGTCCCGTCGTGGCGGTTCCCACCTCGGTCGGTTACGGCGCTGGGCTCGAAGGAGTCACCGCGCTGCTCTCGATGCACGCTTCATGTGCATCGGGCATCTCGGTCGTCGGCATCGACAACGGGTTCGGGGCCGCATGCGCGATTGCGAGGATGTGCCGATGACCGACGATCTCAAGCCCACCCGATCCGCCCCGATTCGATCCGCATGGTTCAACTGCCACGCCGGGGTGGCAGGCGACATGACGCTCGCTGCGCTGGTCGATGCCGGCGCTGACACCGACATGGTGGCCGACACCATCGCGGGCCTCGGCGTCGACGGCTACGCGATGTTCTTCGAACGGGTACAACGATCAGGGGTCGGCGCGATGTGGGCGAACATCGTGACCCACGACGACCTGCACGATCATGATCACGGCGAGCATGACGCTCACGTCCCACATCGTCCGGCGAGCGAGATCTTCGCGCTGCTCGACGCGGCCGATCTCCCCGATCGCGTGCGAACGCGCGCTCGCACCGTCTTCGAACGGCTGGCCGCGGTCGAGGGCGCGATCCACGGCATCGATCCTGCCGACGTCGAATTGCACGAAGTTGGCGCCCTCGACTCGATCATCGACGTGGTCGGCGTGTGCGCGGCGCTCGAATCGCTGGACATTGATCACATCGGTTGCTCATCGATCGGACTCGGCAACGGCATCGTTCGCACTGCCCACGGCGAGCTCCCTCACCCCGCACCGGCGACGATGGCCCTCCTGACCGAAGCGGGCGCTCCGACACACGGGCTCGACACCACGCTCGAAACGGCCACGCCGACCGGCGCCGCTCTGATGACGACGCTGGCGTCATCGTTTGGACCCATAACCGGTGGCACGTCCAGTGCGGTCGGCTACGGAGCTGGCACTGCCGACCCGCCGGGCCGCGCCAACATCGTGCAAGTCGTCATCACCGTCACCGAGTGACCGCGCCTTCGTGTGAGCACAAGCACCGTCCGACAGACCATGTGCTCACACGAAACAGAGCCCGCACCTTCATGTGAGCACAAGCACCGTCGGGTGGACCATGCGCTCACACGAAACATTGACTGCTGGCGCGTAGTGGCTTCCGTATGATGCGCGGCCATGGGAGCAATCGCGGTCAGCCACGTGGGCTGGAAGTTGCCGAGCGGCGATGAATTGCTCGATGACATCAACTTCTCGGTCGGCAACGGCGACCGGGTCGCTCTCGTCGGCGCGAACGGCGTGGGCAAGACCACGCTGTTCCGACTGATCACCGGCGGGCTCACCCCAACAGCTGGCACGATCAGCATCGACGGACAACTCGGCGTGATGCACCAGCTCGTCGGCACCGCTGATCACCCTGCCGAGACCGTCCGCGAGCTACTGCTCTCGGTGTCGCCACAACGACTCACCCAGGCGGCAGCAGACCTCGTCGCAGCGGAGGCGCGCCTCGATGACGACCCGATGGCCTACGCCGACGCGATCACCCGATGGGGAGATGTCGGCGGCTACGACGCGGAGGTGTTGTGGAACGAATGCACGACGCGCGCCGTTGGCGAGCCGTTCAATTCGATCGCCGACCGGCCACTGCGCACATTCAGCGGCGGTGAGCAGAAACGCCTCGCGCTCGAATCGTTGCTGCGGAGTGAGTTCGACATCCTCGTTCTCGACGAGCCCGACAACTTCCTCGATGTGCCCGGCAAG
>JAJCXU010000440.1 GCA_029263275.1 Ilumatobacter sp. | reverse complement strand
GGAGTGGTGCAGGGTCGAGTCTCGGAGGCTGTCCTCGCCCGGATGGTGGCGTGGGGTCTCGCGATCGGGCTTCCCCTGTCGACGGCCGGTCTGCTCGTCCACTTCGCAAGCGACTGGTCCGTGGCGAATGCGCTGACGGGCTACAGCATCTCGACGCTCGGAACGGTTCCGCTCGCGCTCGCCTACATCGCGCTGATCGTTCGATGGAGCGGCCATGCAGCCACGACGGACCGCTGGCTGTCGAAGCAACGCCTCCAAAACGTCGGACGCATGGCGCTGACCAACTATCTGACGCAGACGATTCTCGGTGTCGTCGTGCTGACCACATTGCTGACGAACGTCGCGTTGTCCCGCACGGCGATCGCCGGATTCGTCATTGCCGTATGGGTGCTCCAACTGACATGGTCGACGTGGTGGCTCGAGCGGTTCCGCTTTGGCCCGTTCGAGTGGGTGTGGCGCTGCGCCACCTATCGATCGATGCAGCCGCTCCGGCGTGCGTGACCGGGTCAGCCTTGCTGTCGGCGACGATTTCGTCGGACGCCGAGCGCAACGTTGCCGAACACGATGCCGAGGCCGGCGAAGATCGCAACGAGAACCAGGGTCTGTCGCCAGCCGCCGCGACTCTCGCTTCCGCAGCCGGGACGTTCGAGTACGCCGATACAGGAGGTGAGGTCGCGATCTTCAGGAATGAAGTCGTTGGCCGTGATCGGCGGACGCGTCTCGACCGGCGGGGTGGTGGCCACCGGTTCAGTCGTCGGCGGTTCGTCGGACGGAACTGTTGCCACCGTTTCGTCGGGTGGCTCTTCGATGGCGGACACCGGGCCATCGAGCCCGACCGCAGCGAGGAGCATTGCACTGGCGAGCAGGACGCCAAGGCGCAGCGTCATTCGTCGCACGTTCGGGGTCTGACTGAACTTCTCGTCAACGCCTGGTCGGCGGTTGCGGCCGACTGCTCTACGATTCACGGTCTTGAGTCAACCGCAGCAAACCCCTCATGACACCGACACCCACTCTGGATCGAAGCGCGCCACGGTGCTCGTTGTCGACTTCGGGGCCCAGTACGCCCAGTTGATCGCACGGCGCGTTCGTGAACTGAACGTGTTCTCCGAAATCGTCGGTCACCGTCTCAGCGCCGCCGAGATGGCGGCCAAGAACCCGGCTGCGATCATCCTCTCGGGTGGCCCGAAGAGCGTGCACGTCGACGGCGCGCCGTCGCTCGACCCGGCCGTCTACGACCTCGGCGTGCCGATTCTGGGTATCTGCTACGGCGCTCAACTCATTGCGCAACAGCTCGGCGGAACCGTCGGCCGGGGGATGAAGGGCGAATACGGGCGTACCGGGCTCACCCGGACGGGCGACTCGTTGATCTTCCCGGATGAGGCGCCCGGCGAGCACGAGTGCTGGATGAGCCACTTCGACGGCATCACCGAGGCCCCCGACGGCTTCACGGTCACGGCATCGTCCCCAGGGGCACCGGTCGCGGTGTTGGAGAACGACGACCGCAAGATCTACGGCGTGCAGTTCCACCCCGAGGTGAAGCACAGCCCGTTCGGCATGGGGGCCATGGCCCGGTTCCTGCACGAGCGTGCGGGCATCGCGAACGACTGGAAGATGGCCTCGGTCATCGACGAGCAGGTGGCGCTGATCCGCGAACGAGTCGGTACCGCCCGGGTCATCTGCGGTCTGTCCGGCGGCGTCGACTCGTCGGTCGCCGCTGCGCTCGTGCACAAGGCAATCGGTGGCCAGCTCACCTGCATCTATGTCGACACCGGCCTGATGCGCAAGAACGAGAGTGAGCAGGTCGTCGAGACGTTCCGCCGCAACCTCGGCATCGAGTTGATTCATGCCGATGAAGGTGATTCGTTCTTCGAGGCGCTGGCCGGATTGACCGAGCCCGAATCGAAGCGCAAGGCCATCGGCGAACGGTTCATCCGTGTGTTCGAGAAGCACACCGGTGGGTTGACCGAGGCCAAGTTCCTGGTGCAGGGCACGCTGTATCCCGACTTGATCGAGTCGGGTGGCGCCGACGGCACCGCCGCCGTGATCAAGAGCCACCACACCGTCGGCGGATTGCCCGACGACATGGAGCTTGAATTGATCGAGCCGTTGCGCGACCTCTTCAAGGACGAGGTGCGGGCGCTCGGTACCGAACTCGGCCTGCCCGATGAGATGGTGTGGCGTCAACCGTTCCCCGGCCCCGGCCTCGGCGTTCGGATCATCGGTGAGGTGACCCCTGAACGTGTTGCGCTGCTGCAAGAGGCCGATGCCATCGTGCGCGAGGAATTGAAGAACGCCGGTCTCGAACGTGAGATCTGGCAGAGCTACGCGGCGCTGCTCGCCGATGTTCGCTCGGTCGGAGTGATGGGCGACGAGCGCACCTACGGCAATCCGATCATCATCCGGGCAGTGACGAGCGACGATGCGATGACCGCTGATTGGGCGCGTATTCCGTATGAGACGCTCGAAGTGATGAGTCAGCGGATCATCAATGAGGTTCCTGGCGTCAACCGTGTGGCCTACGACATCACGTCCAAGCCGCCCGGCACCATCGAATGGGAGTGACCACCCCGCCCGCACTGCCGAAATTTGTGGCGAAGGTGACCTCTGCGGGCACGATCGGCACACATTTCGTCTGAGCGGTCAGGTCATCGCCGATATCTGCCGCGAAGGTGACCTGAGCAGGCACGTTCGGCACGAATTTCGGTTGGAGGTGGTGGGGCTGGATGAGTGAGTGGCTGTGCCGTCTCAGTGGTTGGCGAACACCGGTTGTGAACTTTCGTCTGAATTTCGCAACATAACCGTCATATTCGGTAGTCTTTCCCCCGTGATGACCAAGCTGCTGCGCATCGTCCCGGTCATCCTCGCGTCGGCGTTGATGGTTCCGGCATTCACGCCGACCGTCGCACACGCCAATCCGGTCGATCAGCAGCGTCAGCGAGTCGAAGACATCGTTGACGAACTCGAGCGGCTGGAAGAAGACGCTCGCCGAATCGGTGAGGAGTACGTCCTCGCCGTCGATGCCAAAGCACAGCTCGATGAAGAGATCATCGAAGCCGAAGCACGTGTCGCAGCCAAGGAAGCCGAGATCAACGATCTTCGTGGCGACCTCGGCGAAATGGCCATCCGTTCGTTCGTCGGGGCCGGCTCCACGCCGCTCGGCCCGCTCTTCGAAGACACCGACAACCTCAATGCCGTCATGCAGCGCGATGAACTCGCCCGC
>JAJCXU010000439.1 GCA_029263275.1 Ilumatobacter sp. | reverse complement strand
ATCTGGTCGCGGAACGACGACTTCAACGACGAGGCCACGACGGTGGCCATCCCGATCAGCGCGAGCCCGATCATCAGCCCCGCAGCAGTGGAGGCCGTTCGTTTGTTGTTGCTCGCCGCGTTCTCCCGAGCCATGTGGCCGGTGATGCGGCTCCCAGGGAGGTGCTCGAACGGCCGGCCGAGCAATGAAGCGCTCGGGCTGGAGAACAGGGGGGCAAACATCGACACGGAGATGAAGGCGAGGACGGCGCCTCCGCCGAGCGTCAGCAGGACCAGCGGCGTACTGCCCAATCCTCCGAACAGGCCAAGGGCGACCCCCGAGCCGCCGATCACTGCGAGCACGATGGCGATAATGGTGCGACGGGTGCCTTCGCCGGCGCCGAAGCGGAAGCCCGGACGCATGGCGGCAACGGGTGGCACGGTTGCCGCGCGGCGCGCTGGCGCGATCGAAGCGGCGACGGTGACACCGATGCCGACCACGAGCGCTGCGATGATCGTTCGTGGGGCGATGACGAGTTCAAGGTTCGGCAGTCCGAACCCCATGGCGTTCATCACTGATCGGAGCCCCATCGCAAGGAGCAGCCCGCCGACGAGGCCCAGTATCGAAGCGACCACGCCGATGATGAGTGCCTCAAGCATCGAGCTGAATCGCACTTGGCCCCGACTGGCGCCAAGGGCACGGATGAGCGCGAGTTGGCGGACGCGTTGCCCGAGCAGGATGTTGAACGTGTTGCCGATGATGAAGACGCTGACGAACACCGCCACCAGGGCGAAGCCCAGCAACACGTTGCCGAAGATGTCGATGATCTCGCCGAAGTCGCTCTGCTCTTCGGCGATGACCACTTCGCTGTTGACCGACTCGACTCCAGCAGGGAGGGCACTGTCGAGTCGTTCGATCATGGTCGGGGTGTCGATGCCTCCCGCAGCGACGTCGATCCAGTGGACTTCATCCTCGAGTCCGGCGAGGCGCTGGACGTCGTCGAGGGTGAATCCCATCAGCACTGCACCTGCCAGCGCGTTGTCGTCACCGAATCGGATCAACCCGACCAGTTCGAACTGCTCTCGGCCGGCCACCCCGACGATGTCGTACTGCTCGCCGATGGCGAAGTCATTGTCGGCGGCGGTGTCGACGTCCATCACGAGTTCGTGTGCAGATGTGGGTGGATCGCCCTCGACCAGGGTGACACCGCTGATGTCCGGGTCGGTCCAGTTGAACGACACGATCGGCGCGCCGGTTGTGACGACTGCTTCGTCGTCGCCGTCGATCGGGACGACGAGCATCGACGAAACGCCGGGTGATGCGACATCGACACCGTCCACGCCCGCCACGACGTCGAGGAGGGCCGCGTCGATCGGTGTTTCAGTGAATTGCACCTCATCGAAGTCGACCTGGGCGCGCACCCGCGCGTCGAAACCGGAGTTCGAGTCAGCGACGATCGCGTCGAAGGTCTTCGTGAGCCCGTCGGTCAACACGAACGATGACACGACGAAGCTCACGCCCATCAGGACAGCGAACGTCGTGAGCAAGAAGCGGAGCTTGTTGCTGGTGAGATTGCGGGACGTCAGTCGGAGTATTTCGCGCATGTCGACTACGCCTCCAACGCCTGGATCCGGTCGAACACCAACTCGGGGGTTGGGTCTTCGAGCCGTCCAACGACCTGGCCGTCCCGAAGGAACACCACGACGTCCGCGTAGGACGCCGCACCCGGGTCGTGGGTGACCATCACGACGGTCTGTTGCCAGTCGTTCACGGCGCGCCGAAGAAATCCGAGGACTTCGTTGCCGGCTTTGGAATCGAGGTTTCCGGTCGGCTCGTCCGCGAAGATGATGTCGGGCCGTGTCACCAGCGCGCGAGCAACTGCGACGCGCTGCTGCTGACCACCCGACAGTTCGCTTGGTCGGTGATGCAGACGGGCGTCGAGTTGCAGACTGTCGGTAACTTGACGTTCCCACTCGGGGTCCGCTTCGTTTCCGCCGAGGTGCAGTGGCAGGAGGATGTTCTCTTCGGCCGTGAGCGTCGGCACCAGGTTGAACGCCTGGAAAATGAACCCGAGTCGCTGACGGCGCAACAACGTGAGCTCCTTGTCGGAGAGCTGGGCGATCTGCGTGTTGCCGATCCGGACGTCGCCGTCGGTCACTACGTCGAGGCCTGCCATGCAGTGCAGCAACGTGGACTTGCCCGAACCGGACGGTCCCATGATTGCCGTCAGGCGTTGCGCCTGGAATCCGACGTCCACGTGATCAAGCGCAACGACTTGTGTGTCGCCACTCCCGTAGATCTTGGTGAGGCCGCGAGCGGTCGCGGCCATTGCTCCGTCGCCGAGATTCGTGTCCAGCGGCGCGGTGCCGTCCGACTCCACGATCGGCGCGTTCTTGTTCGACTTGAGTCTCATGGGGCTCCTCAGGCTCTCTCGATCCTTTCGTTCCCGCCACAGCCATCGCGCCACGAATGCGTTGCTGGCGCCAGGGGAGTAGGTCCCTTGGTACCGCTCGATTCGTTGGTGGATCTGGACGTCGGTACCCGCCTCAGGAAGGAGGTGCCGGGCGTGTTTCGGTCGGCGCACTGCCAGTCAGTCGGGTCAACCACGCCCATCGTTCTGGCGGAAGCCAATGGAGCACCACCTCGAGGAGGACGATGCTGCCGGCCATGATCGCGGTCACGGCAACGATCGCGGTGACCGATGGCCAGTCCAACGCATAGAACGTACGTGTCGGAGCTGCGGTGATCACCGCGACGAAGATCGCGATGAACGCGACAAGCAGGAGAGCGTCGTAGCGGTCGATCGGTCGGATCAATCGGTACAGCACCCAGAACGCAATCGTCGTCAGCACGAACGTCGAGGCAGTCCGCGCCTCTTCCAGCGATGTCTCGATCGGGCCCGACCGCATCGTCCAGTAGGTGACGAGCGTGACCGCGGAGACGACAATCCCAGCCGGGATCGAGAAGCGAAGGACTCGTCGCAAGTATCCGGTTCGACAGGGTTCGTCGGCCGCTCGGAAACTCAGGAGGAACGCAGGGGCACCGATGGTGAGTTCGGACACCAGACTCATGTGGCGCGGGAGAAACGGAAAGACCGCACCCGAGACGCCGATGGCGAGCGCGAAGATCGCGGCGTACACCGTCTTGGTGATGAACAGTGATGACACCCGTTCCATGTTCGCCACGACCCGGCGACCCTCGGCGACAACATGTGGCAGGCGGTCGAAGCGACCGTCGAGCAACACGAGCTGCGCCACCGACTTGGTCGCTGACGTGGCCGTGTCCATCGCAATGCCGATGTCGGCCGTCTTGAGTGCGGGGATGTCGTTGACGCCGTCGCCGGTCATGGCCACCGTGTGGCCTGCACGTTGCAGGGTTTCGACGAGTTGGCGCTTCTGTTCTGGCTGCACTCGCCCGAACACGGTGGTCTCTTCGACGAGCTCATCAAGGGTGTCGGCCCGGACCTCGCGCAGGTCGATGTGCTGTTCCGCGCCGTCGATGCCGAGGCGCTTGGCGACTGCCGAAACGGTACTCGCGCTGTCACCGGAGATGATCTTCACCACCACCTGTTGTTGCGCGAAGTAGTCCATGATCTCGGCGGCATCAACGCGGAGTTGTTCCACGAGCACGACCAGTCCGACGGGTCGGAGTGTCGGCGGGAGTTCGGGTTCGCCGTCGAGCGGTGCAGCGGAGGTCGCGACGAGCAGCACCCGTTTTGCCTCACTGGTCAATTGCGCCACCAACTCCCGCTCGCGGGCATCAGGTGGCGAGCCCGCAGCATCCATGAGGATCTCCGGTGCGCCGATCACCCACGTGCCGCGATCTCGGAACGTCGTTGCACTCCACTTGCGAGCCGACGAGAAGGCGACGTGCTCGACGGGGTCCCAGCCCTGTGGCACTTCGAGGACGTCGGCCAGTATTCGCGTTGACGCGGTGGGGCTGACCTCCGAGGCGGTGAGTGCGCCGAGTCCACCTCGCACATCGATGTCTGAATCGAGCGTGATGATGTCGTCGAGATCGAACCGCCCGGTCGTGAGCGTGCCGGTCTTGTCGACGCACAGCACGTCGACTCGTGCCAACCCTTCCACCGCGTGAAGCTCCTGGACGACCACATGGTTGCGACTGAGTCGGAGGATTGCGACCGCCATGGCCATGCTGACCAGCAGGACGAGGCCTTGCGGGACGAGACCGACGACGCCAGCCACCGCCGAGACCAGACCGTCTTCGAACCGCTCGGCACCGCGCAGTTGGCTCCACAGCAGCAACGCCGCGAGCGGCCCGATCATCCAACTGACGACACGCAGCAACCGATCCACTCCGGAGCGGATCTCCGATGTGGTCAGCACGAACTCCTTTGCCTGAGCGACGAGTTGATGTACCCACGCGTCGCCACCAACCCGTGTAGCGACGACTTCCGCGGTGCCGGCGAGGATGGCGCTCCCTGACCGCACCTCGTCGCCGGGGCGTTTCGGGACAGGGTCAGCCTCGCCGGTCAGTGCGGATTCGTCGACCTCGAGTGCGATCGAATCGAGCACGTCGGCGTCGACGGGGACTTGATCGCCCGGACGGAGCCGAATCAGATCACCGAGCACGAGTGCCGAGGGAGCAACCTCGAGATCGCGGCCATCGCGGACGACGATCGTGGTGGGTGCGATCAGCACCTTGAGACGGTCGAGGGTTTGTTTGGCTCGCGCCTCCTGCACGATGCCGATTCCGGCGTTGAGCACCATGACGAGGGCGAACACCGCGTCGATCAGGTCCCCGAAGATCAGAATCACTGCGGCAAGCACGGAGATAATCGCGTTGAAGCGAGTGAGGATGTTGCTGCGGACGATCTCTCGGTATGTCCGCGACGTTCGGTCCGGGACTTCGTTGACCTGCCCGGCGATGCGGCGACGTTCGACTTCCTCAGTCGTGAGACCGCGATGGGCCGGCGTGAGGGTCTCGTGCGGAGACACGTCGAGCGTGGAGGTCAGTCGCCCGGGAGCGGGGCGACTGGAGGGATGATGACCACCGGGCATGGGGCGTGGACGATGACGTGTCGCAATGCTTTCGGGATCACGTGATCCAGGGCTGGCAACGTGTTGCGGCCGACAACGAGTAGCGTCGCGTTCACGCTCGCCTCGATCAGTCGTGGGCCCGATGCTCCCGTCTTCGACGACCACGTGATTCGCAGATCACGCTCGGTCGATTGCTGGAGTTCATCGGCAAGCTTGGCGAGGTCTTCTGCCGCCCATCGACGCAGCATCGACGGATCGAGATAGAACGCGAGCACATCAAGCAGCCCCTCGGGCCCGAGCGACGGCCGGTTCCGCGTCGAGCGAACCAAGCTCAGGTCGGTGCCATGGATGTCGGCGAAACCAGCCGCCCACTGCACCGCCGCTGTGGTCGCTTCGCCGTGGCCAGCATGGGCAACCACCGTTGCGCCGTCCACGAAGGGAGTTGCGGTGTCATTGTCGACGACGGCGAGCGGTCGAGTCGTTTGGTGGATGAGTTTGGCCGTGACGTGTCCGATCGTTCGCGGGACCCGCTTCGGCTTGGCGTGCACGCCGACGACGATGAGGTCGGCATCGACGGTTTGGGCGACCTGCATGAGTGCGTCAGCTGGGTCGTCCTCGACCACCTCCGTGACGATGTGGTGACCGCCAGCTCGAACCGCTGCGGTCCAGTCGGTCTCCAGGTCATTCGTCAGCGTTCTGATCAAGTCGGCCGAATCGACCTGGACCGCGGCGATTGCCAGTTCGCTCGCTGGTGAGAGGGCAGCGACGGCGTGTACGACGCCATCCCGCTCGATCACTCGCGCCGCCCATTCGAGTGCAGAATTCGACTCGGCCGAACCATCGACGCCGACAACCACCCTCCGAATCGCGAGCACGTCGCGGCGTTCTGTGGCGGACAGTTCCATGGTTTCAGCGTGCCGGACGAGCCGCTCCCACCGTTAGAGCACAAAGGCCAGATGACTGGACCGACCCCCTAGTGCGCCACCTCGTCTTCTGGGCTGGCGGTCGACGCTCCCTCCAATTGTGGCGGGGGCAGCGGAGGCGACGTCGGCGCAGCCCAGGGCGCACTGACAGGCGCGCTTGGGCCGTGGTCTGTTGGCGCGTCGGCCTCGGCGATGGAGCTCTGTTCGTCGCGGCGACCGGACGCACCGACGATGATGAGTGTCACCGCGGTCGCCGTGAACACGACTCCCAGCCCGATCAACAGCAGCGCGAGCGGGACCAACACTCCGGCGCGGGCGCCGACGTTGACGTCGGCCGCGACGCCCGGCGACCCGTCGGCATTCATCACGATCGCTGTCCACCGCCCACCCGTCGGCTCCCATGTCAATTCCTGTGTCCCGGTGCGATCACGCGTCCGGGTTTCATGTCGAGCTCCTGTCGATCTTCGGCCCGCTCCCTCGATGTTGTGCAGGTCGTCGCGGGCCAACCAGAGGCGAATGTCACGGGCCACTGGAATCAGCACGAGACGCGAAAGACCCCGGACGTGCTCCTCACGAAGAGGAGCCCACCCGGGGTCTCGCGCTGTGGCGGATCACACCGCCGGGTTGCTGTCAGCCGTTCGCCGTGTCGGGCGTGTCGTGCAGGAGTGCATCGGGAATGGTGTTCGGTGCCTTCTCCTTCATCGACTGGCGGGTGTGCATCAGGAAGGCAATGCCCATCACGGTGGAGACCAGACCGAGACCAGCCAGAAGGGCTGCAACGCCGAGGGCAAGTTGCAGCGTGCTGTGGGTCGCAGCGCCGACGCCGAGTTCAGCGACGAGTGCATGTGCCGTGCCGCTCCATGCGCCTTCGCGGGCAGGCCCGTCGAGCACGTCGGTGCGGGCGAAGCCCGTCCAGTAGCGGCCCTCGACCGGAACGGCATAGGTGCCGGGCTCGAGCACTTGACCCTGATACGCCTCGACGACACCGTTGTACGTGCCATCGGCGTCGAGCTTCTCGGCCGCGATTGCGCCGCTGATGTCATCGGCGGTCAGCGTGACCGACTGCTCACCGTGGAGCGTGTGGTAGGCGATCGTGGCCATCTGGAACATGTACTCGGTGGC
>JAJCXU010000438.1 GCA_029263275.1 Ilumatobacter sp. | reverse complement strand
GGCGGGAGCCCCGCCCCGCCCGTACTCAATCGCCAATGCGCCACGCCCTGACGGCGAAGTCGTCCTGCTCGTCGCACGAGTGCCCGATGGGGCAACGAGCAACTGGATCCACGACGAGCTCGCCGTGGGCGATCGCATCGCCGTGGCGGGACCCTATGGCACCTTCATCGGCGACCCCGGCACCGACACACCCGTGTTGTGCCTGGCTGCCGGGTCGGGGCTCGCTCCGATTCTGGCTCTGGCAGATGGCGCGCTCCGACGCGGCTTCAAACATCCGGTCACGTTGCTCTACTCGGCCCGTACGCACGCTGACGTGTTCGACGAGGGCCTGATGGCGTGGTGGAGGGCGAAACATCGGCGCTTCGACTTCCAAGTGACGTATACCGGAGATGATCCGCCCGACGGAGCGAAGTTCACCGGCCGCATCCCCGACATGCTCGGTGATGTCTTCCCCGACTTGAGTGGGCACAGCATCTTCATCGCTGGGAGCCCCGAGTTTGTCGATGCGTCGGCGAATGCGGCTCGTTCACTCGGCGCGACCGACGAGCAACTCTTCGTCGAGCGCTACCACCCACAGTCTCCTGCGGTGACGGCGTCGGCTGACCGTTTGACTCGTCAGTGACGTCTCGGTCACCGGCGGGTGCGCCGATGCCATAGGGTCGCTGTCATGCACGTACTGGTCGCCACCGACGGAACTCTCGATACAGCACTGACCGCCAAGACAGTTGCGCGCCTCGCCGGCGACGCAGGCCGCGTCACGGTGTTCACTGTCGTTGAGGTGCCACGCCAGATTCTCAGTGATCTGCGGAGCGCATCGACACGACACGCCGACCCCGCAAACGTCGACGTCGCCTACCGTCGCGAGCAGGCAGCGGACCTCGCGACCGGGAGTTGGATTGGCGACGACGCCTTCATTGAGCAGTACGTCAATCGGGTCGTGACGAGCCGCACTGCAGACCTCGTGGCTGAACTAAAGGCCGCAGGTGCCGACGTCACCGCCGTCGGCGTCGAAGGCGAGAGTGCAGCACGTTCAGTCCTCGAGGCGGTCAGCGAGTACGACCCCGACGTGTTGTGCGTGGGTACACACGGGATGGGCCGCTTCGAAGGCCGGCTCGGCTCGTTGTCGACCAAGTTGGCTCGACTCGCTCCGTGCTCGGTGCTGCTGCTCCGCTGAGATTCAGTCGATCCGGCCCGCTGCCCGAGCGGCTTCCTCAGCAGCGTCGAGCTGCCCTTCGACGATCTTGATGCCGTTGACCCAGAAGTTCGGGTCGGCGAGATCGCAACCGACAATCTTGCCGAGTTCCTCGGGTGATCTGCTGCCGCCTGCTCTGAGGAGATCGAGGTAGGCAGGCACGAAGGCATCACCTTCCTCGACGTAGCGGGCGTACACCGACAGTGCGAGCAGCTGCCCGTACGCGTATGCGTACACGTAGCCCGGCGTGCCCATGAAGTGAGGGACGTAGCTCCACCAGCTGCGGTAGCCCTCGGTGATCTCGACTGAGTCACCGAGCATGTCGTGCTGGCTCTGTGCCCACAGCTCGCCGAACTGCTCCACCGACAGCTCGCCGTCGGTACGCCGCGCGGTGTGGCATGCGTGTTCGAAGCGATTCATCGCAACCTGCCGGAAGACGGTGGCGATCGAGTCTTCGAGCGTGCTGGCGAGCAGCGCGAACCGCTCGGTGGGGTCGTCGATGGTGGCAAGCAGGCGGCTGCTGGTGACCGTCTCACCGAAGACTGATGCGGTCTCGGCCACAGTGAGCGGCGTCGACTGGTGGAAGATGCCCTGCTCGCGTGCGAGCTGGAAGTGTGCCCCGTGGCCGAGTTCGTGGGCCAGGGTGGCGACATCGCGCGACGTGCCGGTCCAGTTGAGGAACACGTAGGGGTGGTGCGACGGCGTGACCGGGGCGGCGAACGCACCGCCTCGCTTGCCAGGCCGCACGGGAGCGTCGATCCAGGGCTCGTCGAGAAAGCGGCCCACAACGTCAGCGAGTTCAGGCGAGAACGAGGAGTAGGCGTCGCGAACGATGCTGACGCCTTCGTCCCAACCGAACTCCTGCTCGGTTGCAGCGACCGACGCCATGCGGTCGTAGTCAGCGAGCTTGTCGATGCCGAGCACCTGTGCCTTGAGCCGGTACCAGCGTTGTGGAAGGTCGTAGTTGCTCACGACCGCCTCGATCAACGCATTGACCGATTCGTCAGACGCCTCGTTGGCGAGATTCCGTGAGGAAATCCACGTGTCGTAGCCGCGCTGGCGATCACTGATCGACTTGTCGAGCAGGAGCGTGTTGAACACGTACGCACGAGTCCGGAGGCCGGGGGCAAGGCCGGCGGTGACGCCCTCGGCGGCCTGCTTGCGGACACTGCGATCGGGGTGCGAGAGGAGCGAGAGCGCTTCCATCAGTGACTTGCCATCGACCTCGATTGCCGAGGTCAGCTCGTCGAACAGTCGGACCCACGCCGAGGCCCCGACCTGGGCCTTGTCGGCCAGCACGGTCTCCTCGGGCTCGCTGAGCAGGTGAGGACGCTCGAGGCGAACCTGCTCGAGATGGTGACGGCAGAAGTCGAGGCGCGGGTCGCCGATGATGGCGGCCACGTGCTCGTCGTCGGCCGCGGCCCATTCGAGTTCGAAGAAGATCAGCGTCGTGTTGATCTCGGTCGCCCGTTGCTGGGAGTGCGCCATCGCCGCACCGCGAGCGGGATCGCTCGTGTCGGTGCTGAACGAGAGCATCGGGTGATAGCCGGCTCGTGCGAGCTGGTCCATCACTGTTGCCATCGAGTGCATCGCCTCGGCGAGTTCACCGGCGTCGAGCCCGCCGACGCGTCCGCGCAGGCCGGCCAGCTCGTTTGCCGCGCTCTCTGCGGCATCGAACAGTTCGTCGATCGAGCGGCCATCGAGAATCGAGTCGATGTCCCAGGCGACGTCGTTCACATCAGTCATCCGTCGTTCCTCCGAGTGAAGACCGGTTCGTCCGGCGTCGATTGTTCCGCGCTGTAGCGATATCCGTTGGCGTCGAATTCAGTGAGTGCCTTGGTCGTGGTAATGCGCTCCCGCACGATCCAGCCGGCCATCGACCCTCGGGCCTGCTTGGCGAAGAAGCTGACGATCTTGAAGTCGCCATCACCCTTGGCATCAAGGAACTTGGGTGTGACGATTCGGCCGTCGAACCGGGCGGGCTGGACGACGGAGAAGTACTCGTTCGAGGCGAGGTTGACGAGCACCTTGGCGCCGGGGGAGTCGGCGAGTGCGGTGTTGAGCTGGTCGGTGACCTCGTCGCCCCAGTAGCTGTACAGGTCGCCGCCACCGTTGTGGGTGAGCTTCGAACCCATTTCGAGTCGGTACGGCTGAATGAGATCGAGCGGACGCAGGACGCCGTGCAAGCCAGACAGGATGCGCAGCACCTTCTGGGCGTGGGTGTAATCGCGCTGCGTGAACGACGACGGAGCGTCGAGGCCGGTGTACGTATCACCGTTGAACGCCAGGACAGCCGGACGAGCGTTGTCTGGGGTGAATGGCGTGGTCCAGTCTTGGAAGCGCTCGTGATTGAGTTCAGCGAGTGGCGTCGAGATCGACATCATCTTCGACAGCTGGTCGGGCGACTTCTGAGCCATCAGGCCGACCAGCTCCTTCGAGCGATCGATCAGGACGGGCTGGCTGTGCTTCGATGTCGGCAACGGCGACTCGAAGTCCAGCGCCTTGGCGGGTGAGACCACGATCAACATCTCTCTGGTCTATCTGAACTCGGGCGGCCGTGGGACACTCAGATGATGACCACACCATCGATCGTGGCGCCTGGGCGAGCCCGCAGCGGCTGGTAGGTCAGATCACCCTCAACTCGGCACCGAATGTGCCGATGCCACTACATGGCACGTCGACGCAATCACACTGGACTCCGAACCGGGTGCGCCCTGGTGGCGTTGAGCCTGGTTGCGGTCGGGTGCGGCGGATCCAACGACGCCGAATCGGCAGACGCCTCGGACGCGGAGGCGCCGAACGAGGCGGGCGCAGACGCGACCATCGAGAGCACGATCGACGACAGCGAGAACCGACACTGCAATGCGTGGCTCGACATCATGGTGGCTCAGCCCGTCGGGTCCTTCCAATCGCCCGCGGTGATGTCGTACGCGTTCACCACTTACGCCGACGTGCTCGACGAGGAATCGGTCAAATTCCCTGAGGACGACGCTGCCGTGCTGACGTCAGTCGCCATCGGGTTCCGCGAGATTGCCGAAGGCAACGAGGCGACCGACAGTGCGCCCGCATTGGTCGAGCTCCTCGGACCGATGGCAAGCGTTGCGGAGAACGTCGCGACGGTGTGTGGCGACAACTTCCTCGACAACGCGCTCAACGGCT
>JAJCXU010000437.1 GCA_029263275.1 Ilumatobacter sp. | reverse complement strand
CGACATTGGTTTCGCACGCGTCCACTGCGGTGTACGCCGCGGCGTTGATCACCGCGTCAGGACGATGGGCGCCAAGGCACGCGTGAACGGCATCGGCGTCGGTGATGTCGACGACACTGCGATCCGCAGCGATCACCTCGTCGCCCATCTCAGTGCAATGTCGAACCACGTCGACCCCGAGCTGACCGGCGGCGCCGGTAATGATGACCTTCATCGATTCCTCATTCTTCGACAGCGACCACGGGCAGCGGGCCGATTCCGCGGAAGTAGTCGAGCACCGGTTGCGACGAGTCGTTGAGGCGCAGGATCGACTTCCCATTGAAGTCGTCGCCGCGCACGTCGAGTTGGTATGTCGCCAGCCCGGTCGAAAACGCCTTCCGCAGCGTGCCGGCCGCACCAATCGGATCGAGGCCAGCATCGATGCGCACCGAACTGCTGACCGCGTCGATCAACTCAGAGGCCAGGAACGGATCGGATTGCAGCTTGGCCAGGGTCGCATTGACGATCGTCGAAATGAAGGCTTGCTGGCGCCCGATCCGCCCGAGGTCGGCAGTTGGGTCCTTGCGCCAGTCGCCGTCGCGAAATTCCTCGTAGTGCCGACTCCGCGCATAGGCGAGCGCCTGCACGCCGTCGAGCAGGTTGCAGCCCGGCTCCTGAGCGAGCCCGGAATTCAAGTCGCGGGTCACGTACTCGAAACAGATCGTGGTCCCACCCACCGCATCGACGAGCTCCTTGAAGCCGAAGAAGTCGATGTCGACCACATGATTGATCGGAATGCCGAACTCTTGCGTCACGGTGGCAGCGAGCACGTCAGCACCGTTGTTGTACGCCGAGTTGATGCGATCCTGCTTGCCAGATCCGGCGATCGTGACCAAGAGGTCTCTCGGGATGCTCATCAAGGCCGCACCGTTGCCGTCCTTCTCCTGACGCAGGATCATGATCGTGTCACTGCGACGGCCCTGCACCGCACCGGTGTCACCGATTCCACCGAAATCGGCTGCATTCGGGTCGGACCCCTCGCGCGAGTCCGATCCGATCAGCAAGTAGTTGACGGCAGGACCGTCGACGGCGACCAGGATCTCGTCGAGCCCTTCGATGCGCTCGACATTTGCCGTGCGCTCATTCGCTGCTCGGATGACACCCGCGGCACCGACGATCGCTGTGAGCAGCGCAAACAGGAGTGCGAGGGGCGCCGAGCTGCGCCGACGAGGTCGCCGAGGGGCGACGACGTACTGATCGGCGCCGGGATGCGGTTGCATCGAACGAACGCTAACCCGGGCACGGGTGGGCGTTGCGGCACCTACGGAGATCAGTCAGATGCAGAGTCGTGTGGCCCCGGACCGGGGCGCAAGTGCACCACGTCACCGACATCGAACACGCGCTGTTCTCCCTGTTCAGACACCACAACGATGCGGCCGTCCGCATCGAGGTCGGCCGCGATGCCGTCGAAGTAGGCATCGCGGGGGAGATGGATGCGGACGTGCTGACCGAGCGTCAGGAGCCGCGAACGGTAGACCACCGCGAATGCTGCTGGGTCGGTGGGAAGGTCGTCGAATGCATCGAGGACCGCAGCCAGCAGTGTCTGAGGAGTGCAGTCCGCCACGTCCCGCACTCGCGCTGCACCGGGCGGCGACCATGCCACGTTGACCCCGAAGCCCACGACGAGCCCGTGCGTCGTGCTCGACATTTGGGACAGGATTCCAGCCAGCTTGCGACCGTCGAGCAGCGCGTCGTTCGGCCATTTCAGGCCCAGCGTCCCGGACGCCGCTGTCAAGGCTTCCGGTGTCGCCAGCCGACGAACAGCCTCGACAATCGCCACGCCGACACGCTGGATCATCTCGCCGGGCCGAGACCCGGGTTCTGCAAAGTAGATCGATGCCAGCAGGTTGCTCCCGGCTGGTGCCTCCCAGCGGCGGTCGAGCCGACCGCGGCCCGCGGACTGGTGGTCGCTCCGCAGCACGCTTCGATCAGCCAGGCCGCCCCGCTCGGCAGCACGCAGCAGGTCGTCATTGGTGCTGCCTGTCTCGGCCACGACCGAAACATGCCATTCGTCCTTGTCGGGAATGTCCGAGGTCGGGGCCATGCCGCCTACATTGGCACCCGTGCTCAAGAAGATTCTGATTGCCAACCGCGGCGAGATCGCCGTCCGTGTCATCCGAGCGGCTCGGGAGATGGGCATCGCCACTGTTGCGGTGTATTCCGAACTCGATCGAGATGCGCTGCACGTGCGCCTCGCCGACGAAGCGTTCGCGCTTGGTGGTCAGACCGCCGCCGAGAGCTACATCAACACCGAGGCGGTGTTGGACGCGATCACCAAGAGCGGGGCCGACGCCGTACACCCGGGGTATGGCTTCTTCTCCGAGAACGCCGACTTTGCTCGCGCCATTGCCGAGATGGGAGTCGAGTTCATTGGCCCGCCGGCCACCGCAATGGACGAAATGAGCGACAAGGTGTCCAGCCGCCAGGCCGCTATCCGTGGTGGCGCGCCGATCGTGCCGGGCACCACAGAATTCGCCGAAGGCCCTGACGAAATCCGCAACTTCGGCAACGAGCACGGCTGGCCAGCCGTCATCAAGGCTGCCTTCGGTGGCGGCGGCCGTGGCATGAAGGTTGTCAACAACGCTGACGAGGTCGACGATGCATTTGCCAGCGCCCAGCGCGAGGCGCTTGCGTTCTTCGGTCGTGACGAGGTGTACGTCGAGCGCTATCTCACCTGGCCGCGCCACGTCGAGATCCAGTTGGTCGGCGACAAGCAGGGCAACTGTGTCTGGATCTCCAGCCGCGACTGCTCAGCCCAGCGCCGTCACCAGAAGCTGATCGAAGAGGCGCCTGCTCCGCATCTCGCCGACGGCATCGAAGAAGCGATGGGCGAAGCCGCGGTCAAGGCGGCCAAGGCCGTTGGCTACTACGGCGCCGGCACGGTCGAGTTCATCTACCAGGACAGCGAGTTCTTCTTCCTCGAGATGAACACGCGTCTGCAAGTCGAGCACTGCGTCAGCGAGATGATCACCGACATCGATCTCGTCGAGTGGCAGATCCGGGTCGCCGCTGGCGAAGAACTCCCGATGACACAAGACGAGGTCAACGCATTGCGCCGCGGCCACTCGATCGAGGTCCGCATCAACGCTGAAGACCCGGCCGAAGGCAAGTTCCTGCCCTCCCCCGGCCCGATTACCAAGCTCGTGCCACCGGACGGGTTCGGTGTGCGTTTTGACTCCGGCTACCTCTCTGGCGACGAGATCAGCCAGTTCTACGACAACCTCGTCGGCAAACTGGTCGTCTGGGGCCGCAACCGCGAGGTGGCGATCGCGCGCACGATTCGTGCGCTCGAAGAACTCGTCGTCGACGGAGTCGCAACCACCATTCCGGCCGACCTCGCGATTCTCAAGCATCCTGACTTCGCTGCAATGGAACACTCGACCAAATGGGTCGAGCAGACCCTCGACCTCACCGGTGTCACCGGCCAGCCTGTCGGGGCACCCGAGCAGGACGAGGACGCGGAGCCGCTGGTGCGTCGATCGACCACGGTCGAGGTCAATGGCAAGCGTTTCGATGTCAACATGTGGGTTCCTGAGGCGCCAATCGGCGCTGCCGCACCGGCAGCCAAGAAGAAGAAGCGGGCGGCCTCGGGCGGCGGAGGCGGCGCGGCCGCATCCGGCAGTGTCGAGGCCCCGATGCAAGGCACCATCGTCAAGCTGCTCGTCGAGGTCGGCGACACCGTCGAGGCCGGAGCAGGCATCGTCGTGCTCGAAGCGATGAAGATGGAAAACCAGATCAACGCGGAGAAGGCCGGCACGGTCAAAGAAATCAAGGTTGCGGCTGGCGACACGGTGGGCGGCGGCGACGTCCTCGCCGTCATCGAGTAGCGCAGCGCTCCAGTCGGCCCGGACGATCGTACGACCACTACCGTTCAAGCGGAGACGACACGAAGGGAAGCACCATGAGCCACGGTGGACGACTTGCAGCAATGGCGTTGAAGGCCGCTGGCGTGGAGTGTGTCTTCACACTGTCCGGTGGCCATGTCATGGGCATCTACGACGGGTGTCTCGACGTCGGAATTCGCGTCGTCGATGTTCGGCACGAGCAGGCCGCGACACATGCCGCAGATGCGTGGGCACGGCTGAACCCTGGCAAGGTCGGCGTCGCGATCCTGACCGCTGGCCCAGGGGTGACCGACGGTGTCACCGGCGTCGCCAATGCGTGGCGGGCCAACTCTCCCATCGTCGTGATCGGCGGACAGGGCCCCTTCAACAATCTTCGCCGCGGCTCGCTGCAAGAAATGGACCACGTGTCGCTGATGCGTCCGATCACGAAGTGGGCCGACGCCTGCTACGAGACCGCCCGCATCGGCGAGTACATCGAGCAGGCAGTCCGCAACGCGATGTCTGGCGTGCCCGGCCCCGCGTTCCTCGAGATTCCGATGGACGTGCTGCACAGCCCGATCGACGTCGATGCAATCACCTTGCCGACCTTCCGTGACTATCGCGTTGCTGCCGCCGCACCGGCCGCGTCGATCGCCGCTGCGACCGAAATTCTCCGCACAGCCGAACAACCGATGGTCATGGCCGGCACAGCGCTCAAATGGTCAGAAGGCGGTCCGGCACTTCGTCGCTTCGCCGAGGCCACGAACATCCCGGTCTACACAAACGGCATGGGTCGAGGGCAGCTCCCGATGAACCATCCCCAGTTCTTCAACCGGAGCAGGAAGGAAGCGCTCGCCGGGGCCGATGTCGTCGTGCTGGCGGGGACGCCGCTCGATTTCCGGATGAAGTACGGCGCCTCGATTCCGCCCGACGCGCAGATTGTTCAACTCGACCTGGACGACACGTTGATCGGCCAGAACCGATCGGCTGACGTGGGCCTCGTGGGCAATCTTGGTGTCAACCTCGACGCACTCACCGTAGCGCTCGACGGCGACCTGGACTTCTCCG
>JAJCXU010000436.1 GCA_029263275.1 Ilumatobacter sp. | reverse complement strand
AGGCGTCGTCGTCGAGGTCGCGGAACGGTGACCGCAGGCGATAGGCGCCCTGAATGAAGTTGACGTTGAGGCCCGTCATCGACGCCATCGACCAGGAGCTCTGCGCGGTGATCGCCTGGGCGGTGTGGGACCGACCGTGGTAGCTGTTGCGCATCGCGAGGATCTCGTTGGAGCCGCGGAACGTGGTGGCGAGCATGACCGCCATGTCGTTGGCCTCTGACCCCGACGCGGTGAAGAACACACGGGCGTCCGGGATGCCCGACACCGCGGCCACGTCTTCGGCGAAGCCGATCATCGGCTCTGACAGGTAGAGCGTCGACGTGTGCATGACCTTCGCGGCCTGCTCCTGAACGGCAGCGACGACCTCCGGGATCGAGTGTCCGATCATCGTGGTCAGCACGCCACCGAACCAGTCGAGATAGCGGTTGCCTTCGACGTCCCACACGTAGCTGCCCTCGCCACGATCGATCGAGATCGGTTCAGCGTGGAGCGGACTGACGAACGAGGGCAGCGCTGCCCGGTATCGCTCGAGCAGTTCGGCATTTGTTGTCATCGCGCTCCCCCTGATGGCTCATCCGAGCCCTTGTGGACCCGCAGAGGACCAGTCTGTCATCCCGATCCGGAGCCCGACGTCACGGCTGGCCAACCGCGCCGCTGTGAGGCCAGCCGATGTCAGACGATCGTGTAGTCGCGGAGGAGTTTGTTCATCTCGATGACGTGCAGTTCCTCCTGCCCGATCTGGGAGCGGGCGAACTCTTCGAGATACACCGAGTTGTTCTCCGAGAGCACCAGCAGCTGCCGATACAGGTCGAGTGCGTGGCGTTCGTGCTGAATCGACTCGCTCAGGATTGCCTCGATCGAGTGATCGTGCGACTCCTCGATCGGCCCGATGCCCTGCTCTGGATGGCCACCGAGCCCCGTGAGGATCTCACCAGCTTGGCGCGCATGCAGGAGAGACTCATCGGCCTGCTCCTGCATGAAGGCGACCAGCGGCAACCGGTTGGGTCCGGTGATCACGAGTGAGTAGTGCGTGTAGCGCACCACGCCCGCGAGCTCGGCGAGCATGATCTCGTTGAGTACGGGATTGATGTGTTCGGTGTTGATGATTGCGTCGACCATGGAAGTGGAGGTGCTCCTGCAGTGGGGTGATTGAGTGGAAGGCGTGTGCTGGTCAGGTGCTCACGTCGGCGGCTTGTTCGGCAAGCCACTGCCGTTTGACCTCACGCCAAGCCTCGTCGGTGTGGTTGCGACGCCAGTATGGCGAGATCGATGCTTCCGCTTTGTCGACGTCGCGTTCGGTCAACAGGTGTTTGCGAACGGCGCGAACTTCGCCGGCCTCACCGTGCACGAACACGCCGACCTTGCCCGGTGCCCAGTCGAGGGCGGCGACCTCGTCGACGAGGAGGTCTTCGGGCTGTGCTGCCGTGCAGCGGTGCAGCCAGCGCACGTCGATAGCGGCCGCCGAGGGCAATTCGAACTCGTCATCCGGTCCATCAACAACGGCAATGACCACGGCACGAGCATCAGCCGGCAGCACCTCGAGCGAGGCGCCGATTGCCGGGAGTGCACTCTCGTCACCGACGAAGAGGTGCCAATCCGCATCGGGGTTGGGGCGGTTGTCTCCTCGCGGGCCGGTCATCTGCAGCCGGTCTCCGACCGCGGCCCGCTGAGCCCATCTCCCAGCGAAACCGACATCGCCGTGCGCGACGAAGTCGATGGTCAGGTGACGCGCCGCGCCGTCCCACTGGCGAACGGTGTAGCGCCGCGCACGTGGTCGATGCTCGGCTGCGGCGTTGTTGCGAGCGTCCTCGCCGAAGGGGACCTCAAGCGGTGAAGCCTCAGGCAGAAAGAGTGCATTGACATATTGATCAGTGCCATCAGCAGGGGTGTACGAGTCCAGTCCTGGCCCGTCGAACACGATCCGCACCATCGATGGCCCAAGCCACTCGACCTTCTCGACCGTTCCGTACATCTCGCTCATTTCAATCTCCGGTCGGCTGCTTTGTTTGGGGGGTGCTGACAACGTGCGTCGCCACGAGGCCCTACGTTAGGCAGGGTTAACATCAGACACAACGGCTCAGCCTGTGAGCGACGAGATTTCGAACAGATGACCGTCAGGATCGCGGAAGAACGCCCGCGTCTCGCCGGTGCGCTCGAGCGGCGGTGTCAGGAAGTCGGCGCCTTTGGATCGAAGGAGTTCGTACGAGTGCTGGCAGTCCTCGACGCGGAAGATGATCTGTGCGCTCACGCGATCCGAGTCGTTCGGCGAGTCGAGCGTCACCGTCGGCTTCTCCGGTGATGGCTCCCCGCCCGTCACCAGCAGGAGCCAATTGCCGAACAGTTCAAGAACCACCGAGGTGCCGCCGTACTCGCCGTACAGGCTGGCGCCCAGCACGTCCACGTACCAGTCGCGACTCGCGTCGGGATCGGCAACGACCAGCATGTGCGTCAGGGCTTGGGCCTCGAAGTTGCTCATGCATCAATCCTCGCGTCCATTCCGACGGCGGACAGTGAGCCGTCGACAGGGCAGAGATTCCGGTGATGACCTTGCGCAGCGCAGTCGACGGTGGTTCCGCGAGGCAACAGTGCAAATGCCGCCACGCCGCCGGCTGCGACGAGCGCCGCTGACAGCCACATCGCTCGGTCAAACCCGGGCCCGAGTACTTCCGGATTGCTCAACGCATCTCCAGTGAGTCCGACGAAGCCGGGGATCGCCGCAACGGCGAGCAGCCCACCGGTCCGCGCCACTGCGTTGTTGACCCCTGACGCCGCGCCCGCCCGTTCGTCAGGCACCGCTCCGAGCGCAGCACTCGTCACCGGAGCAACGATCGCCGACAACCCGAGACCGAACACGGTCACTGCAGGAAGCACATCGCCGACAAACGTTGCGCCTGGTCCAATTCGTGTCGTCATCACCATCCCGACGGCCACCACGAGCGGCCCGATGGTCAATGGAAGGCGGGGTCCAATGCGCGTGGCAACGTCGCCGAAGTGTGCGGACAGCAGGAGCATGATCACCGTCACAGGCAGCAGCGCGGTCCCAGATTCGAGCGGCGACCAGCCAGCGGTCACTTGCAACTGCACCGTCAGGAGGAAGAACATCACCCCCATGCCGCCGTAGATGGCGAAGGTGAGACCGTTGGCGACGGCGAACGTTCGGTCGGCGAACAGTTCCATCGGCACCATCGCGTGATCCCGGCCGCGCTCGCGAAACCAGAGGGCCGCGATGCTCCCGATCCCGATTGCGGCGCAGGCGATCTCCAGTGCTGACAGTCCTCCTTCGGGCCCTTCGATCAACGCGTAGGACAACCCGCCGAGCGCGACAGCGACGAGCACCGCGCCGATCCAGTCGAGTCGTGATTCGCGAGCCGACGGGTCGATGGATTCGGGTACCCATCGTGAGAGCACCAGCACCGCAACGGCCACCGGAAGGTTCACGACGAAGACCCAACGCCACGAGATCTCGACGAGCAATCCGCCAACCAGTGGGCCAATCGCCCCCGCCACCCCGGTGATACCCGACCACGCTCCCACGCCGCGGCCTCGATCCTCCTTGCGGAGCGACGATTCGATGATCGCGAGGCTGCCCGGCGTGAGGAGTGCGCCGCCGACGCCCTGCAGTAGGCGACATGCGATCAAGCTGTTCACGTCCCACGCCACCGCGCAGAGCAACGAGGCGACGGCGAACCAGGCAACACCGATTCGATAGATCTTGATGCGGCCGAATCGGTCACCCAGTGATCCGCCGATCAGGATCAGCGCCGCCAGCGTCAAGGTGTACCCGTTGATGATCCATTTCTGGCCGGCCGACCCAGCATCGAGGTCGCGCGCCAACGTCGGGAGCGCGACGTTGACGACCGTCGCCGTGAGCGACGCGACTGCCGAGCCGAGGACGACCGTGGCCAGCAGTGTCCGGCCCCGGCCCGAGTCGAGTTCGAGTAGATCGTTCGCGGGATCAATCGGAGCGAGGTCATCGGCCACGCCGCGAAGGTACGCCATCGATCACACCGGTGCGGACGCCCTGGTATCGCGCGTTGGGTCAGGTTGGCTGAGGGACGCCAATCGGCCAGCCGTCGACGACCTGGTCAAGGAACTCACTCATACCGATGCCGGTCTGGCCGTCGCACTCGTACTTCGTCATCGCTTCGGTGATGCGCGTGCGGAGCTCGTCGCCGTCGGGCGTGGTCCGTCGGTTGCGGAGCGGAATCATCGAGAGCACCTCGCCGGTGATCTCATACTCACGCTCGTCGGTCTTGGCCCAACACTTCATCGTCGTCTGCTGACCGAGTTCGTCCCATTCGGCATCGACACGACAGTCGGTCACGCGGTGGTACTCATCGCCGACCAGCACCATGCCGCTCGCCGAGGGGCGCTTGCCTTCCCCGCGGTCGATGACCGAGAGCATCATGGCGAACTCGTCACTGAACACCATCGGCAACCAGCGATACCAGGTGAGCGCTTGCCAGTAGCGAGGACCCCACGACTTGTCGCGCAATCCCAGGCCGTCGATTTCGAGCACCGTGCCCGTGCCGCCGTCCTCGGCCGCCCCAACGGTGATCGTGCCCGTGACCGAGCAGTGCTGTTCATAGTGCGCCTTGGCGAAACCATTGAGCGTCTCGATCTCACGGCCGTCGGCGTACTGCGGTTTTCCTCCGTACATCGGCGAGACGCCGCGGTAGTCGAGCGACACCGTGCAGTCGACCATCGGGTTCTCACGGAAGGCCGTTCGAGGATCGGCCATCTGCGACGGGTCTGCAAGCAGGCAGATCCGGCCTTCGTATTCGACGGTGAGGTGCTCGAACGGTTCGACCACGGTGATCGTGAGACCTCCCGCCTCCATCACGTCGTTGGTCTCGATCTTGGGACGACCGAAGATGAACCCGACGCTGCCATCGGGGAGATAGATGCACACCGACATCTCGGCATAGCCCTCGTTGACCCGGTTGCCGAGGCGGAACCAGCCGCCTGCTTGCTGCCCGAGGTCGAAGGCATTGAGATACATCGATTCGTTGTAGTTCTCGGCCTCGTCGGGTGGGTGCGTGTACTCGTCTTCGGGGAGTAGCACGGTGACGATCTCCGCGCTGGAGTCCGGGGCGGAGTCGGTCATCTGTCGAGAGTACCGAGCGCTGCCATCGCGCTGCTCAGTGGAGCGGTCCTCCCCGACCGGGTTGATATCTCGCGTGATTGGCTATAGTTTCCGTGTTGGTTAAATACATGACAGCAACACTCACCAGCGGCCTGGCCGACGACGACCGCCTCACCGCCACGTTCGCGGCACTTGCCAACTCGACCCGTCGAGCGATCCTCGCCCGCCTGGCACGTGGCGCAGCGACGGTCAACGAGCTTGCCGAGCCATTCGACATGCAACTTCCGGCTGTCTCGAAACACCTCAAGGTGCTCGAGCGGGCCGGCCTCATCATCCGCGGCCAGCACGCACAGTTCCGGCCGTGCGCCCTCGATGCTGCACCACTCGCCGAGGTCGCCGACTGGACCGAGCAATACCGGCCGGTCTGGGAAGCCCGTTTCGACCGCATGGACGACTACCTCACCCAGTTCCAGCAATCCACCCGATCTGAACACCCACCGAAAGAGACAGGCGCCACCGATGACTGACAGCACACAATCCGACCCGACCAAGTCCGTGGTCATCGAGCGCACGTTCGACGCGCCGATCCAACTCGTCTGGGACATGTGGACCGACGCCGACCACTTCGCCGCGTGGTACGGCCCAATGGGTGCTCGTATTCCCGTCGCCAAGATGGATGTCACCGTCGGCGGCAAGCGCCACGTGTGCATGGAGATGGACACGCCAAACGGCGCGATGCAGATGTGGTTCGTCGGTGAGTACCTCGAGGTGTCACCCACGACGCGTCTCGTCTACACCGAGTCGATGGGTGATGCCGATGGCAACGTGATGTCTGCGGCGGACATGGGGATGCCCGAAGGCATGCCGACCACAACCGAGATCATCGTTGAACTCACCGACAACAACGGCACGACCGACATGGTGATGACCCACGTCGGCGTCCCGGCCGACTCCCCGGGCGCGCAAGGTTGGAACATGGCCCTCGACAAGCTCGCCGCCCGCCTCGCCGACGCCTGACCCACACCGCTGCGATGAGTTTCCGGGCGGCCAGGTCACCCCGAAACTCATCGCAACACGTCACCAGCGCACACCGATGAGAATTGGGGCGCACTGGCCGCCCCGAAACTCATCGCAACATGCCCGCGCACGGCGGAGCTCGACGCGACGTGTTCCTATCCGCCAGTGTCAGGCGGCAATGCGAGCACTGTCGACGAGTGAAATGAACGTGTCGATCGATCGTTCAAACTCGGCGTCGTAGTCGCAGGCAGCGATACGAGCGCCGTACTCAGCCAAGGCACGGCACTCCGCCGCATCAGCCGGCGTCGGCTCCGCCGATTGAGGCCGGGCCAGCGCCACCGACTCGGAGAGCAGCGCGCCAGTCGTCACGTTGACGAAGAGCCAGAACATGTGCACCACATCGTCGCCGCGGATGCGCTCGGCCACGCCGACACGACCGGTTCGATCGAGGTCGGCAAGTTCGCGGACTTCATCGTGCTCGATCAGAACATCATCGAGATCGAACCGGGCGACATCGACAGCTCGACCGTGCAACTCACCGTGCTCGGCGGCACCGAAGTCCACCGCCACCCCAACTTTTGACCCGCAACGGGTCTACCGAACGCCACACCAACCCAACCCAACCCAACCCAACCCAAGGGTGGCGGGGCGACGGGACGCGGGCGGAGGATCCGTTGCCAAACGGGTGTCGGGACTACGGTCGGGAGTGGATCCGCCGATGGCGTGTCCACAGGGATCGGAGGACACATGTCGGTGATCGACGAGATGATCGGGCAGACGCGAGACTGGGTGAAGGGCCATCGGCTCGAGGATCTTCCCAATCCGAAGCTCACTCCAATGCTCGCCGCGAAATGGCTCGTCGACGAATGGGCCTTGCAGATCGAAACAACGAACAGTCGGCTGCGACCGCCCTCGATCGACTTCCGTCGTCGACTCCGCAACGAGCTCGGCGACGGCGTCGAGATGTTCAACGAGCGCGGCTGGGTCGACGACCCGATGTCGTATCACGTCGACCCGCCTGAGCTGCACCGAGTCACGTTGACGCCGAAGTCCGCCGGGGGCCTCGACTATCACCACCTCAAGGCTGACAGCGAGTACGAACCCCACGAGGGTGAACCCGGCCGCGAACGGTGGCTCGAGTACGAACCCAACCGGACCGCCCACGCGTGGATCCTGCGCCACGACGGCCCACCGCGGCCGTGGCTGATCTGCATCAACGGGTATCGGACCGGTACGCCGCGCATCGACTTCGCGGCGTTCAACGCCAAGCGACTGCACCACGAACTCGGGCTCAACCTCGCGTTTCCCGTGTCGCCCTTGCACGGCCCGCGCGCTGTCGGCTCGTCCGGCGATCGTGTGCTCTTCGGTGGCGCAATGAACATCGTGCACACCGCCACACAGGCGATCTGGGACA
>JAJCXU010000435.1 GCA_029263275.1 Ilumatobacter sp. | reverse complement strand
AGGCGTTCGGACCCGACGGCGAACTGACCCAGGCGAAGGAGCTGTCGATCAACAAGATCGGCCACGCTCAGCACGACACCGACGACGAGTTCACACAGTTCACCTTTCGGACCGAACTCGGCGAGGTCGCACGGGACGTCGGGATGGTCGACCCGCTCGCGCTGCAGTCGATGTACATCTTCAAGCAGCCACGGATCGGCGGTGAGGTCGGCGTACATCAGGATGCAACGTTCTTGTTCACCGATCCGATCACGGTGACCGGATTCTGGTTCGCCATCGAAGACGCCACGATCGACAACGGATGCCTGTGGGCGGTGCCCGGCACGCATCGTGGACCGCTCCGCGAGCTGTTCAAGCGCAATCGACTCGACGATCCGTCAGCTTCGGATGGCACCGTCATGGAGACGCTGAGCAGCGAACCCCTTCCCGGTCCGGAGACCGACGGCGCGGTTCCACTCGAAGTCGCTGCGGGCACGATGATCGTGCTCAACGGTGTGCTCCCCCATTGGAGCGGCATCAACCGGTCAGGCATCAGCCGGCATGCCTACACCCTCCACTGCATCGACGGCACCGCCGACTACCCCGAGTGGAACTGGCTGCAGCGCCCGGCCGACTTCCCCCTCCGCTCCCTGCCCTAGGCGTTTCGTGTGAGCACACAGGCTGTCGGACGGAGCTTGTCCTCACATGAAGCGGTGACCAGCCGACTGGCGGTCGGTAGCGTGGGGTGATGGCGATTGCTGACTTGATTGCGCGAGCTCCGAAGGTGCTGTTACACGACCACCTCGATGGAGGACTGCGCCCGTCCACGGTGATCGAGCTGGCAGAGGAGTACGGATACGACGCATTGCCGACCACCGACGTCGACGAACTCGGCGAGTGGTTCAACAAGGGCGCCAAGCGCAACGATCTCGTGCTGTACCTCGAGACGTTTGCCCACACGGGTGCCGTGATGCAGCACCGCGATGCCATCGAGCGCGTCGCCTACGAATGCGCCCAAGACCTCGCCGCCGACAATGTCGTGTATGCCGAGGTTCGCTTCGCTCCGGAACTCCACCTCGAACAGGGCCTCACCCTCGACGAAGTCGTCCTGGCGGTGCTCGCCGGCTTCGAGCGTGGCAGCGCCGGCACGGACCTCACGATCTACGCACTCCTCGACGCGATGCGCCAGGCTGCGCGAAGTAGCGAGATCGCCGAGCTGGCCGTTCGCCACCGCGACGACGGCGTGGTCGGATTCGACATTGCTGGCCCCGAGGCTGGCTTTCCGCCCACCCGACACCTCGACGCCTTTCACTTGATCAACCGTGAGAACTTCCACTCGACGATCCACGCCGGCGAGGCATTCGGCCTCCCGTCGATCTGGGAGGCGGTGCAGTTCTGTGGTGCCGAGCGGCTTGGCCACGGTGTCCGACTCGTCGACGACATCGAGATCGATGCCGATGGCAATGCCACCCTCGGCAGGCTCGCCAGCTACATCCGCGACCGACGGATCTGCCTCGAAGTCTGCCCGACCTCGAACGTCAACACCGGCGTGGCACCCACCATCGCCGATCATCCGATCGGGATGCTGCGCCGACTGCAATTCAGGGTCACGGTCAACACCGACAACCGGTTGATGAGCGCCACCACGATGACGAACGAGATGCTCGAATTGAACAAGGCGTTCGGCTGGGGCCTCGATGATCTCCAATGGCTCACGGTCAATGCAATGAAGTCGGCCTTCGCTCCGTTCCCCGAGCGATTGAAGCTCATCAACGGCACCATCAAGCCGCGCTACTCCGTGCTCAAGTCCGAATCCGATCTCGGCAGCTGAAGGAACCACCATGACCGTCGAAACCGTCGTCGTCGACCATCCACTGGTCCTCGATTCCCTCGCACGCATCCGCGACATCGAGACACCCAATGCGCTGTTCCGTCAGAACCTGGAACGCATCGGCACCCTGCTCATCGCCGAAGCCACCCAAACGCTGCCCACCGTGTCCGGCACCGTGACCACGCCGCTGACCGAAGCGTCAGCGGAACGCATCGCCGTGCAGCCCGTGATCGTTCCGATCTTGCGGGCCGGGCTCGGCTTCCTCCGCCCGGCACAAGACCTGCTCCCCGACGCCGACATCGGCTTCATCGGCATCGCCCGGAACGAAGAGACGCACGAACCTGAGCCCTACGTCAACAAGCTGCCCGAGAACATCAGCCAGCGCCCGGTCATCGTCGTCGACCCGATGCTCGCCACCGGCGGCTCGCTCATCCACACGCTGCAGTTGCTCGTCGAGCGTGGCGCCCAGCAGCCGATGACCGTGATCGTCGCCCTGGCAGCACCCGAAGGAATCGCCGCAGTCGAGGCCTCGGGCATCGACGTCACGCTGTTCACCGCCGTCGTCGACGACCGGTTGAACGATGACGCGTACATCGTCCCCGGTTTGGGCGACGCCGGCGACCGCCAATTCGGCGCCCCCGCCTGATCGTCAGCCGATACCCGCGTCGTCGAGCAGATCCACATCCGGAACGTCCAGCACCTCGGCCTCGGTGAAGTTCATCGAGAAGTCGTCCGCTGGCGGTTCGATCGCCTCGATCGCTGTCTCAGCCACCACGTTGCTGTCGATGACGTCCTCCATCGTGATGATGAGGTAGCCCCCGGGATCGTTGGCGTTGCCAATGTCGAGGCCCTTGGTGGACGACTTGTCGAGCGGTGATTCGAGGCTGGCATCTGCTCCGCCCTCGTCGTCCGCGAGCTTGCTGATGGTGCACTCCTGGAGGCTGGCGACATCGATGTCGACCTCCGGGTAGACGCCTGCCGGAGCATCCGGTGCGAGCGTGTCCAGGAGACTCTCGATCTTGGGCGAGGACTTGTCGAGACCGAGTGGCTCGAGGGTGTCGAATGCGTCACGGGTCATCTTCGGTGTCGACGTCTCGATGTCGGACTCAATTGGCTCACGCTCGATGGTCGGCTCGACATCGGTTTCGATCTGACGCTTGTTGCGGCGGTTGTTCATTTCGTTTCCTCCTGATTGGTGGGTTCGTGTTGCTTGATGAGTTCCATCATCGAGAACCGACCGGCGCCGCGCATCGGGAGGATTCCCGATCCGTGCTGTCCTACTGCAATGTCATGTGGTCGGGGAGGCGATCGCCCGCCTGCCGAGCGAGGAGCGCAGCGTCCAAGCCTGCTGCACTCAGTGCTGCACGCAGGAACGACTGTGCTCCTTGAGCGAGTGCCCGTGCCGTCTCACGACATTCCGCCTGCGTCCCCCCGACGCGAAGACACGGTTGCGTGTTCAGGTCGAACGTCGTGTGTCCGACATGGGCTGAATCGGTCGACAGCAACATGACGTTGTCGGAATCGACCAGATCGAAGAGTGCCAAGCGATCAGAGCCGACGGTCCCGCCGGTCGTATCGCCGTCGCCGGTGAGCAAGAGCATCGGTCGTTCCAACGCAGCCACCGATGCAGCATCGAAGCCGTTCTCCTCCGCTCCGGGTGGCGACGCCGCAAGGAACGCTGCTGGGCGGTCATCGGTCGGCATCGGCACCCCAGTGGCGTACGGCGAGTCCAAGCCGGCCATCACCATCACCGCCGTCGCCCCAGCGGAATGACCGCCATAGACAAGCCGGTCAAGATCGACGAACAGATCGCCATCCACGACCGCCTGCTCGAGCCAGTCAAACACGACCTGCGCGTCACGCAACCGATCCCACAAGAGATACTTGAATTCGCCACACGCCGCGACCTCCAGGGCCTCACAGAGTGCCCGTCGCGATGCATCGGATCGTCCGGGGTGGGCGATGGCGACGAAGACGAAGTCGACCTGGTTCATCGCACGGCCCCATTCGTCGCCGACCCGAGCGGTCGACGTCTTACCGGTTGAGCCACCGTGCGACCACACGACGACGGGACTCGTGGTCCGGCCGCTGTCTGATCCACGGACCTCGACCGTGATGGTTCGGTCGGCACCGGTGACGTCGACGTAG
>JAJCXU010000434.1 GCA_029263275.1 Ilumatobacter sp. | reverse complement strand
TCGGTGATGACCGAGCCGGCAACGCGGCCGAACCACTCGAATCCGGCAATCGAGCCCGACACGAGCAATGCCGTCGCCAGCCCCCAACCCCCTGCGACGTGGATCGCCCAGGCGGCGACGACCCCGGCTTGAATCATCACGACCGGGACGCCGTCGAGCATCGACTGGACGCGGTGCTCGCGCACAGCAGCATCGACGCGCCCGCTATCGACTCGGCGAAGGTGGGCGTGGACCGTCGATGTCGCTGCCGACAGCTTCACCGTCCGAATCGCGTCGAGCCCCGACACCAGGGAGCGGCCGAACTCCGCTCGTGCAGTCGACGCCGCAGCCGCGGCGCGGCCTGCAGCAGGTGACCCGAGCGATGAGGTCAGCGCGGTCAGCGCCATCACGGCGATGAACACCGCGCCGGCGAGGACGGTCCCCCCGAGCACGGCGGTCGTCGTTGCGATGATCAAGCCGAGCACGAAGTCGATACAGCGATCGATGTAGCGCGTGTACCGATCGCAGTCCATTGCTCGGGCAACGACTTCGCCAGGTGGGGTCGGCGGCAGTCGACGTTGGCCGGTCTGTCCGAGGAGCACCGAGGTTCGGGTGCGCAACGTCACCGCGATCCACCAGTGCGGGAATCGGCGGATCGCTTCGGTGAGCGCGAGCGGTGCGATCACGAAGCATGCGGCGAGCACGGCTACGAGTTCCGAGGGCTGATCTCCCTCGTTGAGGCTGACGATGATGTGACCCCAGATCCAGGCGGTGACCGCTCCGTAGGCGCCGAGCGTGATGGAAATGAGGAACATCAGGATCGCGAAGATGCCCCATTCGGGATGAATCCACACGGCGCGCCAGACGCCGCGCGAGAGCCGCGGCGGAGTATCGATCTCGATGGGTGGAGGCGGCTCGCCGCGCCGTCGCTGCCCGCCCATTTCCTCGGCCATCGGTTCGGCGGGGCGTGCGTCGCTCGTGCCCGTGGTGCTGTGGCCGGCGGCGTCGAGTAGTCGCCGAAACGGTCCGTCGGCAACTGCCAGTTGGTCGCGCGGGCCGCTCTGCACCAGGCGTCCGGCATCGAGCACAGCGATCTGGTCGGCGCGTTCGGTGGTGCTGAGGCGGTGGGCGATCAGAATCCCGGTGCGACCGGCGAGCAGCTTCTGCGCGGCGGCGACGACCTGCGTTTCGGTCACCGGGTCCATGCGCGCTGTCGCTTCATCGAGCACGATGACTCCGACGTCGCGGACGAGCAATCGCGCGAAGGCGACGAGCTGCTCCTCGCCGGCGGAGAGCGTGGTGCCAGCAGGTCCGAGCACCGTGTCGAGCCCGTCGGGGAGACCGTCGACCCAGTCGATGAGACCGAGCTCCTCGACCGCTTCGATGAGCCGGGCGCGGTCGAGGTCGGCGAACATTGCGATGTTCTCGGCGAGGGTGCCAGCGATGATCTCGGTCCGCTGCGTGACGAGTCCGACTGTTGATCGCAGTTCGTGCAGGTCGAGGTCCAGGACGTCGACGCCGCCGAGGAACACGGTGCCCGGTTCGGGTTCGACGGCACGCGACAACAGCGACGCGAGCGTCGACTTGCCTGATCCGCTCCGTCCAACCAGCGCGCAGGTTGTCCCGGCCGGGATGAACAGCGACACGTCGTCGAGTCCGAACGTTCCCTCCGGGTACGAGAAGTGCAAGTCGCGCAGTTCGATTGATTGCGGGCCGCTCTCTACTGCGGCGCCACCGTTGGGTTCTACGTCTGACGCCATCACGGCGCGAAGCCGGATCAGTGCGCCCACGCCAGCCTGCAGGTCTGGCAAGTGGTGCGCGACCTGGTCGATCTGCCCGACGAACGTCACGGTGACCGCGAACAGCGTCACGAGGGTCGCGGTCGACTGGGCTCCGCCCGACACGAGGATGACACCGGCGATTGCGACGGCGGCCAGGAGGCCATGGAGCAAGAGCCCCGACCGGCGCATGATCTTCGCCTCGATGGCGACAACTTCGCTCATCCTCGCGTGGATGGTCGCCGACAGTTCTGCGCACCGGCGCACCGCGTACGGCTGCCCGAGACTGGTGCGGAGGTCGTCGCGGGCAGCAATTCCTTCCTCCAGCGCGGCGGCGTGGTCGGTCCACGCCGCTTCCTCGGCGACCTTGCGTTGCGCCAGCGGGCCGAGGAGCGGCCGCACGGCGGAGAACACGGCGCCCGCCGTGATGGGCAAGAGGATCCATGCAGGCCACCAGGTGAATCCGGCGACGAGGAGGAGGGGTATGGCGACCAGGGCGAGTCGGATGACGCGCCATGCGGTCATGCGCAGCAACGTCCCGAGTTCGTGAGTGTCGTCGTCGATCCGGTCGAGAATCTCGCCGACGGCCTGTTCGGTCAGCGCCGACAACGGCTGGTGCATGACGGCATCGAGCAGGTCGGTGCGGAGTTGGCCCTCGGCCCGATCGACGACGCTGCTCCAGGCGACTCGCCCGATGGTGTCGAACACTGCCGAACCAATCACGCAGACGGCGAGCAGTTCGACGCCGGTCCAGTCGGGGCGCTCTGCGACGCGACCGATCATGAGGGCGCCCAACGCCTGCCCGACCGCAGCGAACGCTGCGGCAACGAGGGCGACCTTGGCGTCCTTGCTGCTCAGCCGGTGATGGTCGATGACGCGAGATGAGGACGTTTCTGGTCGCGCGCGATCATCCTGGGGCCTCTCTTCTGTCCCGATGGGTGCGGCGTCGATCGTCACCTGTCCACCGTAAGTCCCCGGACACCCTCGACAGGAGGAGGTTTCGAGAGGGCGCCAGCGGCTCTACGGACAGAACACCGCTCGATGGTGGTTCACGGGCACGTGGTCTGGGAGAACGAGGAGTTGTCCAGGCGGACCACCGCGAAACATGTCTCGTTGGTGACCGCCACGGAGTTGTCGACCGACACGAAACGGAGCTCGACGGTGCCGGTGCCGATGAAGCGTCCGTTGGTGAGCGAGGAGTTCTCCGCCACCAAGGTCGTGTTTGTTCCGACGCTGGTGCCGGTGATGCCACCGTACCCAACCATCTCGACGCCAGTGAGGTGCACTTCCTTGATCCCGGTGTTGCTCGTTGCGATGGTGATCAGTCCACTTCCGCTGAACGCGGACGGCGACGTATCGATCTTCGTGTTGCGGATGTATAGGTCATTGGTACCGGTCGCCAGGTAGATGGAGGAGAGTGCTGAGTCGTCGATCGATCCGTTCACGTTGGTCAGTCTCATTCTTGGCCGGAATCCCTCCGCCACCGTGCCATGAATCTCGATGTCGCCATTCGATATCAGGAGCGCGTACTGGCTGACTCCAGACTCGGCGCCGCCTCGGGTGCGCACGATCGAGTCGATCATCGTCAGGTCACCATTGGCGACGACGACCGCGTCTCCCGACTTATTCGTGTTCTCGATGGTGACTCGCTCGATGCGGGCGGTGGCAACGTCGAGGGTCTCTGCGGTTGTCCCGCTCACAAGCGTCATGTCGGTCACCGAGATCGAGCCCGTGCTACTGATCAACCCACAACTCGGACAACTGAGTCGGGTGACATCGATGCCCGCACCGCGGAGGCGGACCGCCGTCGGCACAGCAGGAGGTGATGACGTGAACGAGTACTCGCCCGGTTCGAGTTGAATCGCCCACGGGTTGGTTGTCGACGGCGCAGCTGATGTGACGGCGCTGAGCGCAGCGAGGTATGCCGCACCGTTCTGGGCCGCCGTGCCCCCGCTGTTGACCACGACGGTCCGCACGAACAGGTCAGAGCCATCCGCACCGGCAGCCCCTGGTGCACCGGGGGTACCTGGGGCGCCTGGGGCGCCTGGGGCACCTGGGGCGCCTGGGGCACCAGCGGCTCCCGTCGGGCCTGGGCCACCGGTGTCCCCTTTCGGTCCGGCGGGGACGGCGGCGATCTTCGCGTCGACCTCGGCCTTGGAGAAGTAGCGATCATCATGGTCGTGATTGACGTAGTACCCGTTGACGTCGATCAGGATGTCGACGTTGCCAGCATTGTTAAAGACACGGAAATCACCGCCTGCTGTGATGAGCATCGTGACCGCATTTGGGGTCGGCGGTTGACCGGGCGACGGATTCAGGCTGGAGACGAATGGTTTTGGTCCACTGTCCCAGAACGTGAGGAACGATTCGGTGGTTGCGTTCGTTGCTGTCACGTTCGCCGAAATTGCCGTCGCATCTGTCGGGATGAGGCCGGCGCAGGTCGTGTCGACACCCGAGACGTTGAAGACGGCGATCTCATTGGCTGCGAGCGCTGTGTGGCGGGCGCCGACGTTCTCGCTGGCACGCGTGTCCACGAGCCGGCACGGGCCGACCGGAATGAGAACAGGACGCGAACCCGAGGATTGATCCGCGGAGACGAAGCGGTGTGTTGCCAGCCCGGTGACGGAGCCCGCAACAACGCCCATGGCGACGATCAGCGAAGACGTGCGACGGAATCGGTGCTGAGCGGATTGAGTCATCAACCGATCATCGAACGTGTCGCTCAAGACTCGCTCAACGATCGCTCAATTGCGTTCCACGATGGTCGTCTACCCTCGTTGACGTGGAGATTCAAGTGTTCGGGCAGGTCGTGATCAGTCACGCCGCTGGAATATCTCCTGCATTGGCGAAGCGACCGAACGTCGTCCTGGCAGTGCTCGTCGCCCGCCACGGCAATCTCGTCAGCGACGACGAGTTGATCGATGCGCTCTGGCCCTCAGACCCACCCGCCTCCGCGAAGGCCGCGCTTCAGGGTTACGTGATGGACGTGCGCGACGCGCTCGAGCCCGACCGGCGCAAGGGCGACAACGGGCAGTACGTCCTGCGCGAGGCAATCGGGTACCGCTTGCTGGTCGACGCCGGTCAACTCGACCTCGCGGAATTCGGACGGCTCGCACGGACTCCGCTCCTCCGGCCCGAATCGGTGCTCAAGAAGATGATTGAGCTATCGGGGGCGTCGGTCTTCCAAGAGTTCCCGGACGCGGCGTGGGCCGCGTCCACACGAGCGTGGGTCGCTGCGGAGCGCGTCGAATGCCTCGCGGAACTCTTCGAACTCGAACTCTCGACGCGTGACGGTGCATCGATCTTGCCGGCCGTCAGGTCGGCTGCCGCCGAATTTCCGTTCGACGAACGCCTCGCAGGCCTGCTCATCTTGGCGTTGTACCGCAACGGTCGCCAGCAAGAGGCGCTCCAAGCGTTCTCGACGCTCCGTGATCGACTTCGCGCGGAGTTGGGAGTGTCGCCGAATCCGCAGCTTGAGGCGCTGCATCTCGATGTGCTGAATCACGCGGCCGAGCTCCTTCCCCAGCGCAGCGGACTCGGCCTGGCGCCGACGAACGCGAGCAGGGTCGTCGGGCCAGGTTTGCTGGGTCGTCAGGTTGACATCGCCGCCATCACCGATTCACTCCTCACATTTCGCTCTGTGACCGTCGTCGGGCCCGGCGGGGTCGGCAAGTCTTCGGTGCTGCGGGAGGTCATCGAGGCCGTGCAGGAGAAGTTCAAACAGCATTCCTGGCTCGACGTGTCGACGATTGCGGCGGACGATCTTGGCGACGCTGTTGCTGAATCACTCGGTGTCGACCGGTATCGACTGGTCCAGCTCGGAACCGTTGTCGCGGACTTGATCGGTGACAATCCGACCCTTGTCATCTTGGACACCTGCGAAGTGGCTTCCGGGGCGGCCTTACGCGATCTCGTCGGACAACTCCTCGAGGCGCCAGGGGTTCACGTGTTGCTGGCGAGCCGTCGGCCAGTCGGCTACACCAATGAGCGTCAGTATCGGCTCGAGCCGCTCGAACTCGATGATGCAGTTGCGCTGCTGAGCCGAGCGTCGCTCCGACAGGACGGTGCCGCCGTCGCCGATCTGCGTGAACTGGCCGAGCGTCTCGATCGATTGCCGCTGGCGCTCGATATGGCGTCGCGTCAACTTCCCGCGGTCGGGGCGAAGGCGGTGCTCGCCGACCTGGACTCGTGGATCGCTGGGCTGGCCGACGGTGCCGTCCTGGCAGATGGACCTGAGCGGCATCGGTCCGTGCAAGCGTTGGTCGAGTGGAGTCTTGACCTCGTCGGTCCCGCGGAATCAGCGCTCCTCGCGCGGATCGCGGCGATGAGTGGAAGCGTTGCAATGGATGCGCTTCTCGAACTGCCGCCACTTGATCTCGTCCCCGTGGAACGCGTGCGAGATGTGGTGGGCGCGCTCGTCGATGCGTCGTTGATCATGCGCGTGGACGACACACCGTCGTTCAAGTTGCTCGACACCGTGGCGTCCGTGGTCCTGGGGCGGCACGGCGACGAAGTGCAAGCCCAACGTGAAGTCCTCGCGAACTATGTGACGAGGACCGCGTGGGCCGACTACACCGGATCCGGGCGGTCCACGGTCGACACCTGGTTGCGCTCGCAGCTCGCGGGGTCGATTGAACACTTGGCGCTGACGCCTGACATGCGCGGCGTGATGCTGTCGACCGCCGCAGCGCGGATGTGGCTCGATCGAGGAGTGATCCACCAGGGCATCCGGGTGCTCGAGCGTGCGCTCCGGGACACATCGAACATCTCAGACCCACTCGCATCAATCGCCTGGGCCATCCTCGGATTCAACCGGTTGTATCAGGGCGACATGCGGGGCTCGCTGGAGTCGTACCTGATGTCGGCGAAGACAGCACACACCGTTCCGGCACCGGCCACCGTCGAATTGGTCGGTTCCACCATCGCCTGGCTCGAATGCGATTTCGAGCGCTCGTGGAAGATCGCGTCGAGCGGGGTGGAAGCAATGACGGTCAACAGCCGCCGTTCGCCTTCAAACTTGATCGGGTTCGCCAAATCGGCGGTCTACGCGGGCGACCTCGCGGGTGCCACCGACTGCTACGAGCGTGCCGGCCGCCTGGCACGTGAACTCGACGATCCGATCGCCGAGGCGAACGCGCTTCGACTCGCCGCGGTGATCCGGTCGCTTGAAGGCGATCATGATGTGGCTTGGCGCTGGGCGCACCAGTCGCTCGTGCTCCACGATCCTGCGCGCTCGCCACTCGGGTCTGCGCAGGCGTCATCATCGATGGCGCTCATCGCGATGTTGTCGGGCGATCAAGCGTCCGCAGAAACATGGAGCCGCATCGCCGTTGAACGGGCGCGCCGCCAGTTCGACGTGCAGACGGTAAACGTCACGATCCCGGTGATTGCGGCGCTTGACGTGCAGAAGAATCGACCCGAACGGGCGTCAGTGCTCTACGGATGGCTCGACAACTTCATCGACCAGCAGCAACACGTTCGTCATCCGACAGCTCAAGCACTGCACAGCGATGTCGATGCTGCGCTGGCCGAACAGAATCGTTCGAGCGTGCGCTCGTGGTCAGCGCAGGGCGCGGCGCTGACGGTGACCGAGATGCTGCAACTCGCTGCCCAATGACGACCCGGTTTCATCGCGAACAGCGCCGAGCCGCGGTGCCGATCTGCGCCTTCGCGTTCGCCGGGTAGTGCAAGCGAGATGACCTAGGATCCCGGCCGGGTGAGAACTGCGCGGAAGAAATGGCAATGGGGAACGGTGGTCGGCTTGGCGCTGCTCGTCCTCGGCGGGCCTGTATCGCCAGCCGCAGCACAGACCGGCACATGCTCGGTCCTCGATGACCTGGCCCGAGAGTTCTCGTTTGAGAACTACACGTTGTCGGACTTCCCTTCTGGCATCGATGCATGCTTCGCCGACGAACAACCCGGCGGGCTGAAGATCACATACGTCACCCTGATCGAATACGGATCTGAGGCCGAGGCACGGGTCGACTATGACAGCTTCGTGGCCGACGGAATGGAGGCGTTCGACATCGGCGACATCGGTCGGTCGCGACAAGACCAAAACGTGCCGACGGGTGACCATGAGGTGGAGTTCGTACAGGGCAAGTACCTCGTTCGAACGCACGACACGCTCGACTACTTCCGCGCCGTCGAGCTCGCACGGGCGCTCGAACGCCACCTTCCTGGAGGATCGAGCGGTGGCTCGCCATCCAACCAGAGTGCATCGCCAACGGGGGGCTCGCCCTTCGGAGACGATGACGGGCCACCGGTTGGACCGATCGTGGTCGTGGCCGGTGTGGGCGCGGCGGCCGCCACGGCCGCGCACCGAAGTCGGCGCCGCAACGGTGATCCCGATTCCGACGACACGAACGAGTCTCCCGAATGTCAGGAACTCGGCGCGCGACGGCCCGCTCTCGACGCCGCGATCGACGAATTGGAACGTCGGGTGGGTGAGCACGCGCGCCGTCTCGCCAACCTGGCAGCGGACGAGCAAATGGTTGTCGACCTCGAGCGAAACATCGCAGCGATGACCGCTCCGGCATCAGGTGGGTCCAGCTGGGGCGACTGGTCAACTGAGGCAACGCGCTACGGAAATGCCACTGGGGTGCCGGGTCTCGTCGACGAATTTCTTTCGCTGCGAGGAGTTGGGAACCTGCGCGGCTGGATCACAACGACGGGGACCTACGCGGGAAGATTCCTGGGAGTCGTCGGACTCGCTGCCAACTGGTTGGAGCGGGGCAGTCGGGTCTCGCACGCAGAATCCGTCAGACGCGCGAGTGAGCTGAACCGGCGCGTCGATCTGATTCGAGGCCACATGGATGAGCGGTCGGACCAACTTGCCAAGACTGGGACTGAGCTTGCGGCCGACCGAACTGGTCTCATCGAGAAGATCGACGGTTGGAACAACGAACAGAGTGAGCTCGGCTGCTCTGGTTCACCGCTCGACGCAGGCAGGTTGACGCCAAAGGAGCCAACCAAACCCCCTGCAGCAAACGTGCCGCCACTGTTGTTTGAGAACGACCTTCGTGACTACGAATGCAGCAACCTTGCCGAAGAAGTTGCCGAGCACAACCGTCACGTTCGCGACTCGACGCCCGAACATGAACGTCGGCTCGAGAAGAGTTTAGATCTCTCCAGCAAGGTCACGGCGCTCTCCATGTTCAGTAGCGACGTCTCCAGCCAATGGCGCGACCTCGACCGGAAGATCTCTGCCGAATGGCGGAGTTGGGACGACGGGATGGACATCGGTGACATCTTGAACATCGGCGGACTCGGCGCGGCGATGTTCACGGGGCCGTGGGCAGCTGTGGCGGGCGTAGCGATTGGGGTGGTCAACCTTGGCAACTCGGCGACCGCGGCAAGCGGGCCTGATGACACACTCCTGCGGCTCCGCGGTGTGTACCAGGCGTACCAGACGCGGATTCGTACCCATATTGCGAGACTCAAGCAGCAGCAGAAGATCAACGATGCTGAGATATTTCGTGTGTACGAACCGATTCGTACCAACGCACTCAACCTCTGGAGAAAGAAAAAGGTCTGCTTCTTCTATCTCTCCGGACAGGCTGCGCCATTGCCCAAGGCCGAGGTGCTCGAGCAACCGGCTTCGTGGCCGGAGATCAACGCGCGGGCAATCACTCATCTCAACAACGGTGGCAAAATGCCGCTCTCAGCTGAGCAGATCAACGCGCTGATGCGCGCGGTAGACACTTGGTGAGGAAGGACTCTCATGACCACAGCACACGACGCACTGCAGCGCCTCGCAGCGGGCGGGACTATTGGGCCGGTGACATTTGCCCATCGGAACGGCCGGTTGTACGCCGACGTTCTCGATCGGGCCGTCACGGTCGATGCGGACGGTGAATCGATTCGGTTCACCACCCCGGCACCGCTGCCTGACGGGCATGCCGACGCACTGAACTCGCAGGCCGTCGCTGCGGCGTTGGCGGAGGCCGAGGCCGACCTGGCTGGCCTGTCGACGTTGTCGTTGTTTGAAGGTCGCATCCTCGCCTGGCACTGGATCAGCAGTGCTACGGACGCGGTTGGCATCGCGTCCGCGGCCCGCGAGACAGTTCAAATGTGCAAGTTCGGCGAGCGCGTCGTCGGCGAACTCCTCGCCGACACGCAACTCCATCAACAGATCGCCAAGCTCGAAGCGGAGTACGGATGAACCGGCTCGAGGCTGAGCTCGACGCGGCCATTGCTGCGGTACGCAGCGCGAGCGCGTTGTGTGCAGCCGCGCAGGGTCGGTTGGCATCTGGCGACACGTTGACCAAGAGCGACGACAGCCCGGTCACCGTGGCTGACTTTGCTGCACAGGCAGTGGTGTGTGCCGAGCTCGTCGACGCGCTGGGCGAGATCGCCATGATCGGTGAGGAAGACGCCGATGATCTGCGCGCCGCCTCGCGAAGTGCGTTGCTCGAGGGTGTGACCGATCTCGTTCGCGGCCGGCGCGCCGAGGCCACCGCCGAGAACGTCGTGGACTGGATCTCGATCGGCACTTCGGCTGATCGTGACGCCTCCGGCGGCCGCTATTGGACCCTCGACCCGATCGACGGGACCAAGGGATTCCTGCGTGGCGACCAGTACGCCGTTGCGCTCGGGTTGATCGAGGACGGTGAGGTCGTTCTCGGCGTGCTGGGTTGCCCGAACCTCCCGAACCCGAACGGAACGACCGGTGCGATCTTCGCCGCCGTCGACGGGCAGTGCCAGGCGTTCTACGGCGGCTCAACCACGCCGATTGACGTGCACGTTGCGGCTCCGCCCTCGCTCGCCGACGCCCGCTTCTGCGAGTCGGTCGAGTCCGGTCACTCCGATCACTCGCAGTCGCAACAGATCGCCGACTTGCTCGGCATCACTTCTGAACCGTTTCGCATCGACAGCCAGTGCAAGTACGGCGCAGTCTCACGTGGTGACGCGTCGATCTACCTCCGCCTCCCGACACACGCCGACTACCGCGAGAAGATTTGGGATCACGCTGCCGGCAAGTTCGTGGTCGAACAGGCAGGTGGCCGCGTCACCGACGTGACCGGCGCACCGCTTGACTTCTCCCACGGTGCCCTCCTCTCCGAGAACAGCGGCGTGGTTGCTACGTCGGGGGCCATCCACGACGACGTCATCGGCGCGGTCCGCTCCGTTCTCGGCGTCTGAGTCACAGCTGTACCCGGCCCCGCCGTGACTCGCTCACGTCTGCACCCAGTCCGGACGTGAGAGGGGGTCAGCCGGGTTCGGCTTCGTGACCGGCTTGCATCGCGAACAGGCCGCGGTAGGCGCGGTCGCCGATGATCTCGCCGGTGATGACCTTGTGCACCTCGTTCGCGATCGGCAGGTCGACGCCGTACTGCTCGCCGAGCTGCATGACGCTGGCGACCGTCTTGACACCCTCAGCGACCATGTTCATCTCGTCGAGGATGTCCTGCAGCGGGCGTCCTTTGCCAAGTTGCTCGCCGACGTAACGGTTGCGGCTCTGCTTCGAGACGCATGTGGCAACGAGGTCGCCTAGTCCGGCGAGTCCTGCGAACGTTGCTGCCTCGCCGCCCATCGCCTCGCCCAAGCGCGTCAGCTCGGCCAGCCCGCGAGCGATGACGGCGGAGCGGGTGTTGTCGCCAACGCTGAGGCCTTCGGCCATACCTGCGGCGATGGCGATGACGTTCTTCAGTGCGCCACCCATCTCGCAACCGATGACGTCGTGGTTGATGTAGACGCGGAACAGGCCGCTCTGGAAAACGCGCTGCAATGCCTCAGCGACTTCGAGGTCCGGGGTAGCGATCACGCTGGCCGCGGCCTGGCCCGCCATGATCTCCTTCGCCAGGTTCGGGCCGGTCAGCGCGGCGACAGGCCTCCCGGGCAGCACGTCCTTGATCACCTCGGTCATCCGGAGCATCGAGTCGGCTTCGAGGCCCTTGGTGAGCGTGACGATGGGGATCCACGGATGTACGAACGGTTTCGCCGCTTCGAGCGTCGCTCGGAATGCGTGCGATGGCACACCGACGACGAGCACTTGAGCGTTCCGGACGGCAGCCTCGAGATCGGACGTCCCGCGCAACCGCTTTGGCAAGTCGTAGTCGGCGAGGTATTTCGAGTTCTTGTGGTCGTCGTTGATCTCACGCATCAGCGCTTCGTCGCGGCCCCACAAGGTCGCATCATTCTTCCGGGACGCGAGCGCCGCAACCGTCGTCCCCCAAGAGCCCGCGCCGAGCACCGTGACCTTCATCCGCTGGTTTGGCATCTGTGCACCTTGCATGGTGATCCCCTCATCGCCTTCGCGTCTTGTCCGGAACGCCCGACCGTATACGGTCGATCGGCAACGGATCATCACTGCGAGTTCTCGGGGGCACACCATGTACGCAGGCAAGTACGTCACCCAACACCCGGCCCGTCCGGCGTTCATCATGGCGTCGACCGGCCAGACGGTCAGTCATCGTGAACTCGACGAGCGATGCAATCGATTGGCGCATCTGCTCCACTCACACGGGTTGGGGCCGGGCGATCACTACTCGGTGTTCATGGAGAACAACGACCGCCACATCGAGGCCAGCGGAGCGGGGGAGCGGTCGGGGCTGTACTACACGTGCATCAACTCGTACCTCACCGCTGAAGAAATGGCGTACATCGTCAACAACAGCGAGTCGCAAGTGCTGATCACATCGGCCGCGAGGCTTGATGTCGTCCTTGAAGCGTTGCCGACGTTCGAGCACGTCTCACTCGTCCTGGTCGTAGGCGATGCTGACCTGTCGGGTGTCGACGACGATCGCTTTCGCAGCTACACCGAAGCAGTCGCCGATCAACCTTCGACGCCGATCGAGAACGAGTTGCTCGGTACCGCGATGTTGTACTCGTCGGGCACCACTGGCCGGCCGAAGGGCATCATTCGACCCCTTCCGGAGCAGTCACCCAACGAGAACTTGCCGGTGTTCGGATTCCTCTCGAACCTTTGGCAATACCGCGAGGACATGATCTACCTCTCGCCCGCTCCGCTGTATCACTCGGCACCGCAGGCCGCTGTCAATCTGACGATCCGCCATGGTGGCACCGCAATCATCATGGAGCGATTCGATCCACTCGAGTACCTCCGCTTGATCGAGCAGTACAGCGTCACGCACACCCAGCTGGTGCCAACGATGTTCAGCCGCATGTTGAAGCTGCCTGTCGAGGAACGCGAGCGGTTCGATCTGTCGTCCTTGGAGATCGCCATTCACGCGGCAGCGCCTTGCCCCGTGCAGGTCAAGGAGCAGATGATCGACTGGTGGGGCCCGATCATCCACGAGTACTACGGCGCGACCGAGGGGCTCGGCTTCGCTGCGTGCAACAGCGAGGAGTGGCTGGCGCACAAGGGCACGGTCGGCAAGATCGTGTTGGGCGAAGTGTTCGTCGCCGACGATGACATGAACGAACTGCCGCTCGGTCAGCCAGGCACGTTGTGGTTCAAGTCGGGCACCGAGTTCGAGTACCACAACGACGACGCGAAGACCATCGAGTCGACCTCACCTGACGGTTCGATGACGACGGTCAACGACGTCGGCTACGTCGACGAGGACGGTTTCCTCTACCTCACCGATCGCAAGACCTTCATGATCATCTCCGGTGGCGTGAACATCTATCCGCAGGAGACCGAGAACCTGTTGATCACCCATCCCAAGGTCGCCGACGCCGCGGTGTTCGGTGTTCCGAACGTCGACTTGGGTGAAGAGGTCAAGGCAGTCGTGCAGACGATGCCGGGTGTGGAGGGCGACGACGAGTTGGTTCGTGAACTCACCGACTTCTGCGGCAAGCACCTCTCCCGCCAGAAGGTGCCGCGCACGATCGACTTCGATCCCGAACTGCCGCGCCTTCCGACCGGCAAGCTCTACAAGCGAGTACTCCGCGATCGTTACTGGGGCGAGGGCGACAACAAGATCGTCTGACATCACACTTGGGGTCAGACCCCAAGTGTGATTGACGGGGGTGTGACGGTCGTGCAACCGTAGGGACATGTCTTCGAGCCGCCGTCGAGTCTTCGCTCCACAGGCGCTCGGCGCAGACGAATACCTCCGAGCCACGTGGCACGCCGACAAGGCCGTCGTCGTCTTCTCGCAATGGACCGGATCGAAATGCACTGCCGCGATGCCTGTACGGGTTGACGAACTTGCCGATCTCGCGACACTTCTCGTCGAGGCGTTGGGTCACGAAGTGCAGACTCCGGTCGCCGCATGGGGGCCGCCCGCTCCCGAATCGCGCGTCGACGACGTGCGTCTTCCTGCCTGAGCGACGCCCCTCGGGTCTCCGACTCCGGCGGCTGATCGATGCTGTCCTACGGTGACGGTCGCCACATCTGTTTGCCGATCGATCTGGGGGATCTCATGGCCAAGCGCTACTACGTGTCCGACTCTGAACTGTCCGAACGGTTCCCGATCTACACGCGGGCCAACGTCGGCGAGGTCTTCCCGGACCCGGTCACGCCGCTGACCGGCTCGGGGTTCATGTTCCTCTCCGAGCTCGGGTGGCGCGAGGCCTGGGAGCGAATCGGTGCGTTCCGACTCGACGAGTTCCCGCCAGAGGAATTCGCTCAGCTCGGCATCGTCGGTGGCTACTGCTACCTCAACGCGTCGATCATCCGCATCTTCGGCGAGCGTGCACCCGGGCTCACCTGGAAGGACATGGACGAGCAGTTCGTCGGCGCACAACCTGGCGTGCCGCCCTACGAGGAGATGGACGGCGACCAAGACGACGCCGCCACGGGGAGCATCGGCGAGACGTTCGGATGGGCGCTGTCGCTCACGTCGATCGACCAACTCGATGCGCTCACGGCCGATCGCCTCGAGACCAAACGCGTCCACGATGCCCGGCCGGATTTCTCGTCGATGTCGGACACCGAGGTGTATGAGTACTTCCTCACTGCGTTCCCGGCGCATCAGGCGCTGTTCAACCAGCACATCTTCGCGACGTACATGGCGACGGTGCCGGTCGGCATCATTTCCGGCGTCGCGACGGCAGTCGAACGCCCGGATCTGATCATG
>JAJCXU010000433.1 GCA_029263275.1 Ilumatobacter sp. | reverse complement strand
CCGCTCGCGTCTGAGTCGATGAACTGCGCAGCGCCTGACACCGGCAACATGGAAGTGCTCGAGCGTGTCGGCACCGAGGCCCAGAAACGCGAATGGCTCGACCCGCTGCTGCGTGGCGAAATCCGCTCGGCCTATGCGATGACCGAGCCAGACGTCGCGTCGTCCGATGCCAAGAATGTGGCGTGCAAGGCCGAGCGAGATGGCGACGAGTGGCTGATCAACGGCGAGAAGTACTACATCTCCGGTGCAGGCGATCCGCGCTGCAAGATCATGATCACGATGGTGCAAACCAGCCCCGACGGCCCGCCGCACCAACGCCAGTCGCAGATCCTCGTCCCGGTCGACACGCCGGGCGTGCAGATCCTCGGGCCGATGCACGTCTTCGGCAAGGACGACGCCCCGCACGGCCACATGCACATCAAGTTCGACAACGTTCGCGTGCCGTACGACAACATTCTCCTCGGTGAAGGCCGCGGCTTCGAGATCAGCCAAGTTCGCCTCGGCCCGGGCCGCATCCATCACTGCATGCGTGCCATCGGCCAGGCCGAGAAGGCGCTCGAGATGATGGTGTCGCGTGGCCTCAGCCGTGACGGTTTCGGCAAGCCGCTCGCCAAGCTCGGCGGCAACACCGAGATGATCGCCAAGGCCCGTATCGAGATCGAATCGATGCGCCGCATGGTGCTCACGGCCGCAAATGCGATGGACAAGCTCGGCAACTCCGAGGCTCGCGTCTGGGTCAGTGCCGTCAAGGCCATGGTCCCGATCCGTGTGTGCGAGATCATCGATCAGGCGATCCAGATGCACGGCGCAACCGGCGTGTCTCAATGGACGCCGCTCGCCGACATGTACACGTCGCAGCGCACGCTCCGTCTTGCTGACGGCCCGGACGAAGTCCACTGGATGGTCGTGGGCCGCAAGGAAGTCAACGACGGCGAAGAGAAGGCCGTCGGGTACAACCCGAAAGAGACGTACCTTGCGAACACCAGCAGTATCAAGGACGGCGTCTTCTCCGGTCCCTGATCACCACGCACTTTGCCAACGGCCGGCTCGTTGTCCCCTCGAGGATGATGTGCCGGCCGTTGAGCGTTCGGGCTCAGGATGTCGAGTCAGTTGGCCAGCGAGGACGGGCGAGGCTGGGCACGACCGAGTGAGCGCGTGGGCCGGGGGATACCGCGAGTCAGGTCGACTGATTCGAGTTCTCGGAGATACTCGATGAGCCGATTGTCGCTGGCGCCATAGAGGTCGAGATGGTCGATCTCGCCCGACGGCCGCCAACCCAACTTGGCGAAGAAACGCTGACCGGTTGGACTGTCCTCGGGAACCCAGGCAGACAGCAGTCGTCCGCCGCGGCTCCGCATGTCGTCTTCGGCGCGTGCAATGAGTGCGGTACCGACACCGCGGCCCCACGACGTCGGGTGAACCCAGATGTCGTCGATGACAGAATCTGGCCCGTCTTCCCGAGCAACCAGATAGCCGCCGACGCGTCCGCCGATCTCGCACACGAACGTGTCGGTGCCGTCGTTGAACACGCTGTCGACACACTCGGCTCGTCGAGCGGCGTCAAAACCGTCGACTTCGAAGACCGCAGGCGGGAACATGTAGTGGAAGCCCGCACGCCATGCAGCCGTGTAGGCGGCCACGATGGCTTCGATGTCGTCGAGCGATGCGCGTCGAACGTTGATCATGTACAAGTTGTCGGCAGAAATCCGCGCGGCCTTGAATCGGGCGTCCCCGAATGCAGTGAGTTGACAACGCCCGAGGCGTGGAACGTCAGACGGCGAGCAGGTCGCGAGCGCCAGTGTCGCTCGACGGGTGGCGCAGCTTGCTCATCGCACGAGCCTCGATTTGGCGAATGCGTTCACGAGTGAGATTGAAGTGCTCGCCAACCTCTTCGAGGGTGCGCGGTTCGCCACGATCCAGGCCGAAGCGCAGCTTGAGGATCTCGCGTTCGCGCTCGTCGAGCGGAGCGAGCAAGCGGCTGATCTCTTCGGGCAGCAGCGCCGTGGCTGCCACTTCGAAGGGAGACTCAGCGGACCGGTCTTCGACGACGTCGCCCAGTTCGGCATCACCGTCTTCTCGGAGTGGCTCCGAAAGTGACAGTGGCTCGGCTGCGAAGCGGAGCGCCTCGGTGACCTTGTCCTCAGGCATCTCGACTTCCTTGGCCAGCTCGGAGAGCGTGGCGGGACGGCCGTACTTGAGCTCAAGGCGTGAACGCGCCTTCTGGAGACGAGCCAACGTGTCGCCAGCGTGGACCGGGAGGCGGATCGTGCGGCCGGTGTTTGCGATGCCGCGGGTGATGGCCTGACGAATCCACCAGGTGGCGTAGGTCGAGAACTTGAACCCCTTGCGCCAGTCGAACTTCTCGACGGCGTGCATCAGTCCGAGGTTGCCCTCTTGGATGAGGTCGAGCAGCGGCAGACCCGAAGCCTGGTACTTCTTGGCGATCGAGACGACCAGGCGGAGGTTCGACTGGACGAACTGGCGCTCGGCCTCTTCGCCCTTGCGTGCGGTGCGGCGATACTCACGCTTCTTGGCAGCGGTGAGTTCCTTGCCACCGGCATCGAGATGTTCGATCGCTTCGTTGCCGGCTTCGATCGCCTTGGCGAGCCGGACCTCGTCGTCCTTGGTCAGGAGCGTGTACTGCCCGATATCGGTGAGGTACAGACGGACGAGGTCCTCGTCGTCCCGTTCAACACGATCTTTCGCCACAGGCGGCTCCTACTGTTGATGGTCGTTGTTGCAAGGCGGCCGATGTGCTAGGCGCTCGACCCCCGAGACATGCGTCACGATACCGACCGCGGGCCTTCCGCCAACCTGCCGACGCGGAAACCACCAAAATCGCACACTTCCGTCTCAGCGGTCCGAATGAGGCACAGTGTGGCGATGACCGACGACGCGAACGACGGCGACCCCGATGGCACCACGGAGATCGAGCTCGTCGTCGTCACGATGACCTTCGACGCGAAGCCCAACGACGCCGACAATGCCTCACTGCTCAGCGTGTTGTCCAAGTACATCGTCCTGACACGGATGCAAGACGGATGCCGTAACGTCGACCTCTGCTCCAGTGTCACCGCACCTGGCCGACACCTCATCGTGCAGAAGTGGGATTCCGACGATGTGCAGCGGACACACTTCGACTCCGACGTGATGGTCGAGATGGCGCGTTCCTGTCAGGGACTCTTGGCGTCAGCGCCCGACATCGACCTCTGGGCCGGCACCAGCGCTCACGACCTGCGCTGAAGCGGTCCAGATGATGGGACCGGTACACTCGGTCCATGGCTAACCCAGTCTTCAACGACGACACCATGCGGCGAGATGCCGCAGGATGGGCGGCACCGGTCCGCGGCGGACACACCGCTCCCATCCCCACCGGATCGCCGCTTAACGCACCCCTCAACGACGGGCCGACCACTCCGTGGTCCAAAGAGGTCATGACGGTCAACGGCACGATCACCGCCGTGGCGTCGCTGTTCGTCCTCTTGCTCATTTCGGCCTCGTTCGGATGGGGTGCTGCTGGCGGCACCACCGTCGACGGCGTCGAGACCTACTCGTTCCCACCGATTGCCTTCCTGGGCATCATCGCCGGCTTCGCCGCAGTCATCGCGTCGAGCTTCAAGCCGATGTGGGCCAAGTTCCTCGGCCCGATCTACTCGATTGGCTACGGCTTCGCCGTTGGCGCCATCTCGCGCGGTTACGAGACCTACCAGAACGGCATCGTCATCCAGGCCGTCGGCGCAACTGCCGCGGTGTTCTTCGTGATGCTCGTCCTCTACCGCACTCGGATCATCAAGGTCACCGACAAGTTCCGTCGCAACGTCATCTTCGCTGCCATGGGCATCATGGTGCTGTACGGCGTCTCGTTCTTGATGAGCCTGTTCGGCGCTGAGATCAGCTTCATCAACAGCCCGAGTCTGTTCGGTATCGGGTTCTCGGTCGTCGTTTGTGGCGTCGCCGCAATGATGCTGGCGCTCGACTTCGACCGCATCGAGAAGGGTGCTGCTGCCGGCATGCCGAAGGCCTACGAATGGGTGGCGGCGCTCGGTCTGCTCGTCACCATCGTGTGGCTCTACCTCGAGCTGCTGCGCCTGCTCTCCAAGCTCCAGTCGCGCTGAGCCGCAACGCTCATCGCACACCATCTGAATGTTCGCGCTGAATGTTCGCTGACAGCACCCGTCGTCTCGCTGAGGCGGCGGGTGTTGCCGCGCTCGGCGCCGGGTTCGCCGGCGCCGTTGGGTCCGTCTTCGGCGCTGCGATACCGGCCGCGGTCATCGGCGGTCTGAACGGAGCCCTCTCTGGGTGGCGGCGGATCTATGACTGGCAATGTTCTGACGGCCTCGTGGCCTTCACCCTCGATTCCACGTGGGGGCTCCCGATGACCAGCGCGGGTCTCGTGGCACAGGCCGTTGGGCTCGCGAGGCCAACCGCGTCGGGCTATCTGCCCGAGTTGAGCGAGCGTCACAACCGACACGTCTATCGGCGTGGCTTTCGAATTCGCCCGGGGTTTGCCACCACGCTTGGCAACGTCATATGTCAGGCGGGCGACGTCGAGCGCCCTCGGCGGGCGCGGCTGATCACCGACCATGAGGACGTCCACGTTTGGCAGGCACGATGGTTCGGCCCGGCGTACCCGGTGCTCTATCTCGGATGGATGGTGCTCGGTGGTGCTGTCGGGGCTGTGCGTTGGATTGTCGATCGGCGCGGCAAGGGCGACCGCCTGTTCGCCACGATCGAATCGGCGGCGTACTACCTCAATCCGTTCGAGTGGTGGGCGTACAGCCGCGACGATTATTGGCCGCCGAAGGACAAGGTTGCCGACTTCGGATGGCGTCGCCCGTGCTGCGCGCCGCTGACGGTGGCCCGCCCCGATCGCCCTTCGGGCATCGCCCAGATCCGAGTTGCTCCGGACCGACGTTGACCATCACCGGCCGATGACCGGTTCGGGCTCAGCTCGGCCGAAGGACGCCGTGCAGCAGTCGGTCGACGAACTCTTCGACGTCAGCGCCGCTGAAGGGACGATGAAGGATGCCCACCCGGTACAGGCACATCGCGACCAAGTCCTCCATGAGTGACCGGCCGTCGACGTTCTCGTTGACTTCTCCGCGCTCCAGTGCGCGAGTCCAGATGACGTCCATGTCCTCGGTATCCGGCCTCCAGCGATCGACCCAGATCGCCGCGGCGAAGTCGGGGTCAGTGATCATCTTCGAGATCATCGAACTCGCGAGCGAGCGGTCGGTCGTGACCAGCGTTTGCACGAGTCGATGAACGGCCTCGATGAGTTCAGCACGCAATGAGCCGAGATCGGCAAACCCCCGCTCGATGCCGAGGGTGGCTTGCGCTTCGAAGGCGAGCGCGGCACGGTTCGGCCATCGTCGATAGATCGCGGGCCGGCTGACGCCGGAGTGTTGGGCCACCGCTGAGATGGTCGCGGCGGCGAGCCCGTCGCGATCCGCGAGTGTCCGGAACGACGCGAGGATGCGTCGATCGAGATCAGGATCACGGGGCCGGGCCACCTCTCCAGTGTGGCTGATGTGCCGCCGGATGGACGCCGCCGCGATCATTTCGTTACACTGCGGCAACACACTGCAACGGAATGGCGTCGTGACGCCGATTGGTCAGCCAATCGGAGTTCGGACGTCGCCACAGACACACGGGAGCCACATGATCACCAACGCCCACCGCTCAATCCACTCGCGCCTGCGCCGGCGCGGCCTCGCTGGCCTCACGGTGGCAGGACTCGCTCTGGCAGCGTGCGGCGGCGGGAGCGACTCGAGCTCGGACGACACCGGTGATGTGGCCGACACGGCTGACACGACCGCAGATACAGAACCAACCACCGACACCGACTCGCCGGTCGACGGCGAGCCTGTCGACACCGCAGCGCCGGCTGTCGACGAGACGAGCGGCGGCACCTACGAGCCTGGCGCAGCCGAATTCCGAGCGGTCAACGCGCTCGACCGGCCCGTCGACATCTACGTGCGCACGACCGGACTGGTCGAGGCGTTCCCCATTCAGGCCGGGCTGGAGCCAGGCGAAGTCAGCGAGTTCGTCGCTCCGCCTGAGGGTGGCAGCTTCGTGGTGACTGAAGCTGGCGCCGGCGACCCGACGTGTGTCAGTACCTGCGATCATTTCGTCACCAATCTGTCAGCGTCGTTCCCTGAGCACGGCCTGACGTACACCGCCATCCTCCACGAGGACGCGTTCTCCGAGCGCACCAGCGCCTTCGATCTGTGGGAAGCACCGGACCCGGGCTTGGGCAGTGCCAACGCGATGCCAGCGCCGGATCCGTCGGCCGCGCTGGGAGTGATCACGGCCATTGCCGTGACCGATGCTGACTTCGGCCTGCGTCTCGCCATCAACGGCGTGGAGGGGTGTGTCGAACCGGTTGGGGGCGGCAACGTTCTGATCGGTGGCAACCAGACGCCGGCGTTCGCGCTCGAGTCCGCCTCGTCGTTCACGCTGCACGATCAACCCGACCGAGAGTGCAGCGACGCACCGGTCGGCGGTCCGTTCGAGTTTGCCGGTTCGCCGGGAAGTCGGAACCACATCATCTTGACCGGTTCGCCGGGTGCGCTCGATGCGATCGTGCTGCCGATGGTCGGCGATGTCGCCGCGGCACCGCCGTCGGCCGACGCCGGTGATCGCGATGCCGCTGTCGGCTTCGTCACCGCGGAGTTCGGCACCGAATTCGGGCTGGTCGGCGAACAGGCCACCTGCGCTGCGGAACTCTTGGTCGACGCCGTCGGTGCCGACGTGTTGCTCGTTGACGGCGAGCTGGTCGATCTGGATCTGCTTGGCGACGACGTCGCGGAGCAGGCCGGTGGTGCGCTGGTCCAGTCGGTCGACGTCTGCGGCATCGATCCGTCGGTCTACGGCGGCTGACCCGCGCCGCCGAACCACGTCATTCATTCACACCCCCAACACAGGAGCAACACCACACATGAAGAAGCAACTCATCCGCGCGCTCGTCGCCGGACTCGTCCTCGTCGCTTGCGGCAGTGACGACGGTGGCGGCTCCAGCGATCAGGACAAGGTCGCTGATCTGATCATCAAGGCGGCAGACGACGCCGGGGCCTCACCCGACTCCGACTGCATCCGTGACGCGGCGAAGAAGATCTCCGATGCCGACGCCAAGGCAATGATCGATGCCGGCCTGGAAGGTGAACCCGACATCAGTGCGGGCGCTGGCGAGATCCTCGCCGAAATTCTCACCTGCTGATTCCATCGTCGCTTCCGCCCGGTTGGGCGGGGGCGACGGTCAGGTCACCGCGTCGAGTTGACGGAGGAGTGCCGCGGTGAACTCGGCGGGCTGCTCCTGCTGAGTCCAGTGGCCGGCGTCAGCGATGATCTCGGTGCCCCGATAGTCGGGAAGCAGCGTCTCCATCGACGTCACGTACTCCATGCGGTGCGCGATCACCAGGTCCTTGTCGCCGCCGATGAACGCCGTCGGCATCGGCGGTGCCGGAAGCTCGCGGGTGAGTTCCCAGTCGGCGTCGAGGTTCCGGTACCAGCTGATCGGCCCGAAGAAGCCACTCGCCGAGAACTGCTCGACGTAGCGATCGTGATCGGCCTGCGTGAGCCACCTCGGAAGCCCTTCGGGAACAGGTTCACTTCCGGCCCACGTATCGAGCATTCCGGTGTCGGAGAGAGCAGGCAGATCCTCGGGTTGCGTCGCAGGACCGAACAGCTCGGCTGAGCCGCCCCAGAGCACGGTGCGCAGCGATCGCGACACATCGGCTTCGAGTTCGTTCTCGGCCAGGTCGGGCAGCTGGAAGTACAGCATGTAGAAGAAGCGGTCGCCGTACATGGCCCGGAACAGTTCGGTCGGTTGCATTGGCCACGGTGTGTACGGCACGCTGACGTTGACCACAGCGGACACGCGATCTGGATGGAACCTCGCGAGGTCCCACACCACGAGTGAGCCCCAGTCGTGGCCGACGAACGTCGCGGTGTCCGCACCGACATCGTCGAGGAGTGCAACCAGATCGGCTGAGAGACGATCGCTGCGGTACGCCTCGACCTCTTTCGGGGCCGACGAGCTTCCGTAGCCGCGCTGGTCGGGCACGAGGACGCGATACCCCGCGGCGACGAGCGGATCGATCTGGTGCCGCCACGAGTGAGAACTCTCAGGCCAGCCGTGCGCGAGCACGACGACGGGGTCGCCCGGGGTGCCCGCGTCGATGACGTCGAGGTCGATGCCGCCGAACTCATCGGAGGTGTGCACGCGGCGAACGGTGTGATCAGTCATGGCTCTGGTGCTCCATTTGCAGTCTGCGGTGAGTTGTTCCCACGACGGGTGTGGGGCGATCTCACCGGTGGAAAGCGGTGGCGTCTGCGGTGAGTTTGGGTCGCGACGGTGGAAAGCGGTGGCGTCAGTCGGCGGGGATGCCGGCGATGACGTCGGCCCAGCTGAGGCCGTCAGCAGCCCAGAGCCGGTCGAAGTCGGCGTCGCCGATGTCGCTGAATCCGAATCGGTTGCGATGGTTGTAACGCCAGCGCTGTGTGTTGATCTCGATCCCGGCTCGTTCGAGGCGGCCCGCACAGTAGGTGTCCCAGGCAGCGGTCTCGGCGAGCGTGAGTTCGTCGTCGCTGCCGACGTCGGCGAAGTCGTCACGCATCCGGTCACGCGCTCTGAGCAACATGCGCCCAACCGCTGTTTGGGTTTGGCGAATGCCGAGTGTGGTGAGCTGCTTGCTGTTCTCGATGGCGCCGCTCTGGGCCTCGATCACGATGGTGGCATCCGATGATGGGGCGTCGATCGTGGACGTGATCTTGGCCAGCTGGGTGGTTTCGTCGACGACGAGCGAGATCGAATTGCTCACGCCCAGCAGCTCTGCCAACGATGTGACGATTGCCGCGATTTCGTTGGCGTCGTACTTGACCTGTGTGAATTCAGCGGGATCGACCGAAACCTGTCCGGCGACGAGTGTGCTC
>JAJCXU010000432.1 GCA_029263275.1 Ilumatobacter sp. | reverse complement strand
GGCATCGAGCAGGTCACCGACGATCTCGACGAGGTGCTCGCTCGCGACGACATCGACGCGGTCGTGCTGGCCACGCCGACACCGATGCATGCGGCGCAGTCGATTGCCTGCCTGGAGGCAGGCAAACATGTCGAAGTCGAGATCCCGTTGTGCGACAACCTGGCTGACGGTCGTCGCGTGCTCGAGGCGCAGCAGCGCACCGGGTTGGTCGCGATGTGCGGACACACCCGTCGGTTCAACCCGAGCCATCAGTGGATCCATCAGCGCGTGCAGTCGGGCGACTTGTCGATCCAGCACATGGACGTGCAGACCGTGTTCTTCCGCCGCACCAACACCAACGCCAAGGGTGAGCCTCGGAGCTGGACGGACCACCTGCTGTGGCACCACGCCGCGCACACCGTCGACCTGTTCCAGCATCAGACGCAAAGCCAGGTCGTCGACGCCCACGCGATGCAAGGGCCACTGCACCCTGAGCTCGGGATCGCGATGGACATGTCGATCCAACTCCGCACCGAATCGGGTGCGCTGTGCACGTTGGCGCTGTCGTTCAACAACGACGGCCCGTTCGGCACGTTCTTCCGCTACATCGGCGACACCGGCACGTATCTCGCCCGCTACGACGATCTCGTCGACGGTCGTGAGGAACCCATCGACGTCTCACAGGTCGACGTGTCGACGAACGGCATCGAGCTGCAGGACCGCGAGTTCTTCGCCGCGATCCGCGAGGGCCGCGAGCCGAACAGCAGCGTCGCGCAGGTCATGAGCTGCTACGAGGTGCTCGATCGCCTCGAACGTCAACTCGCCATCTGACGCCATCGCATCGCCGCGCTGGCCGTAGCACGGTGAGCAACAGAGAGTGCTACACTCGATGCGATGGCGATGTCCTTCGACGTCTCGGTACGCGAGCTGCGGAATCACACCAAGCAGGTTGTGGAACGCATCGAGGGTGGGACGACGATGTATCTCACCAAGAACGGTGAGCGGATCGCGATGATTGCACCCGTCCGGCCGAAGACGTGGGCGAGTCATGTCGACGACGTCCTCGAGAGTGGCTCGTACGACAGTGGGCTCGCCGATCTCCTCTTCGAAGATGCGCTCGATTCGGACGGACTCAACGACGACCATCTCGGGTCGGCGTCTTGAGCCCAGCGGTGCCTCAAGGCACGCTGTTCGATACCAGTGCGGTGATTGGTCTCACCGAACGAAGGTCGCCAGCGCTCATCGCCATCGTCAAGGATCTCGGCCGTCCGCTCACGCGATCGATCACGGTGTACGGCGAACTGCGACACGGCGCGGCAGTCGCTGATCGGCCCGGGCAGAAGGATCGTCAACGGACGTTGGCTCGGTATGAACAGCTGTCTGAATGGTCAGAGCTCGAGGTGCAGCTCGATGAGGTCGGGACGGTCTACGGCAGCGTGTCAGCGGTCGCCAATGCCAACGGCCTCGCGCTGGGCATGAACGACCGGTGGGTCATCGCTGAGTGCGTCACGCAACGAGCGCACCTCGTCACGGGTGACCGCCGTCAGGCGCGGCTTGCCGAACTCGTGACGGCAGGGTTGAACGACGCGTTCGAGGTCGTTCTCACCGACTGATCGCCCACCACGATGAAGTCGCGGAACGCTGTCCACGTCACGTGTCCGGCGAGCGTGTGTGCAAGCTGGGAAATCAGGACGACGAAGACCAGGTCGTAGAACAGCTCGAGGAAGCTGACCGATCGGTCTTCGATCACGTCGGCGTGCGGTCGAGGTGGTCGGAACCATCGTGGTGTCTCGGCGGTGGTCATGCTGCGGTGGTCATTCTGCGGTGATGGCTCGCTACTCTTTGGAACGGCGTACCAATGGGGGTTTGGTCGTCGCGCTACGACATTGACAAGGGGCATTACGATGACTGAAACCAGCACTGAGAAGACCAGCGAAGGCCAGTGGCCGCCGGCAGGCTTCCGATCGCCGGAACAAGAGCAGGCCGAGAAGGGCGCCGGCGTCGCGCCAGCTGACGAACTCGACATCGAGGACATCAACCCGCTGAACGCCCACCTGTTCGCGGAGGATCGCTATCACCGCTACTTCGAGCGCTTGCGGAACGAAGACCCCATTCACTTCAACGAGATCGAGACCGCGGGCCGGTATTGGTCGGTCACCAAGGGCGACGACATCAAGGCAGTCGAAGGCGACTGGAAGACGTTCTCGTCGGCCAGTGGCATCACGTTGGGCGTTCCGGTCGCCGACCGGCCCAAGGGCCCCGGCGGCCAAACGTCGTCGTTCATCGCGATGGATCCACCCGAGCAACGAGCGCAACGCAAGACCGTCACTCCTGCGGTCCAGCCGAAGAACCTGCAGAACGTCGAGCCACTGATCCGTGAACGCACGATCGATGTCCTCGATTCGCTCCCCGAAGGCGAGACCTTCGACTGGGTCGAGACCGTCTCGATCGAACTGACGACACGGATGCTGGCCACGTTGTTCGACTTCCCCTTCGAAGACCGAAGGATGCTGGCGCGGTGGTCTGACATCGTCTTCGCAATTCCCGAGCCGGGCGGTGTCATCGAATCGCATGAACAACGGCAACAGGAACTCATGGAGTGCGTGCACTACTTCTCGCAGCTGTGGGAAGAACGCCGAGAGAACCCGGGCCACGACCTCGTCTCGATGCTCGTCCACGGCGAGGCGACCAAAGACATGTCCGCCATGGAGCACTTGGGCAACCTCCTCCTGCTCATCGTCGGCGGCAACGACACGACACGCAACACGATGAGCGGCAGCGTGTACGGGCTCAACACCTTCCCGGAGCAGTACGACAAGTTGATCGCGAATCCTGACCTTGTCCGCAACATGGTCCAGGAGATCATCCGCTGGCAGACGCCGCTCGCCTACATGCGCCGGACGGCCACTCGCGACTGTGAGGTCGGGGGTAAGCAGATCCAGAAAGACGACCAGCTGCTCATGTGGTATCTGTCGGCGAACCGCGACGAGAGCGTGTTCGAGAATGCAGACAGCGTCGACATCGAGCGGCCCAACGCCGACCAGCACCTCTCGTTCGGCTACGGGGTGCATCGCTGCATGGGGCTTCGCCTGGCAGAGATGCAGCTGCGAATCCTGTGGGAAGAAATCCTCGATCGCTTCGAGCGAATCGACGTGCAGGCCGAGCCGACTCGAACACTTTCATCGTTCGTACACGGCTACACCAGTCTCCCGGTGACCGTTACCCGGAAGTGAGCACCCGGAAGTGAGCACCCGCAAGTGAGCACCCGCAAGTGAGCTGACCGGCGGCGCGAGCCGAGGGTCAGGGGTGCATTGAGACGATGTGCGGCAGGGACCCGTTATCTTCATGTCGTGCGACTTGAGATCACGCGACGAGCCGATCTGGCAGTGCGTGCGCTGGTGTCGTTGCACAGTTCTCCGACACGATTGAAGGCTGCCGACCTTGCCGATGTCTTGGAGACCACTGTGGGTTTCGTTCCGCAGGTCATGGGGCCCTTGGTGCGCGAGGGCTGGGTGCGTTCGCTGCCGGGACCGACGGGTGGCTACGAGACGTTGGTCGAGGTCGACGCGTTGAGCGTGCTCGCCGTGGTCGAAGCCGTCGACGGCCCCACCGATTCGGGCCGTTGTGTCGTCGCAGACCGGATGTGTGAAGCAGTCGTGCCGTGCGTGTTGCACGCCCCGTGGGGGCGAGCGCGCGACGAATTGATGGCATCGCTCGCCGCCGTGTCGGTCGGCGCGTTGGCGGTCTGACGGTTCCGACTGAAGTTGGCGTCGTCGTCGGGCATACCGTCTGATGTCGTGACCGTCTCGAGCGTCCCAGGGTTCACAACGCGACAACTGTGGCTGGTGCTCGGCTCGCTGATGCTGTCGGTCTTCCTCGCATCGATGGAGATCTCGATCATCTCGACGGCGCTGCCGACCATCGTCGGTGAGTTCCAGTCGTTCGAGAACTTCGCGTGGGTCGGCACGGCGTACATCGTCACCGCGGCGATCGGGACGCCGCTACTCGGCAAACTTTCCGACCTCTATGGGCGCAACCTCGTCTTCAAGTCAACGCTCGGCTTGTTCGTCTTCGGGTCACTGTTGTGTGGTCTCTCCCAATCGATGGGGCAGCTGATCGCGTTTCGTGCCATCCAGGGGCTCGGAGGTGGTGCGATCCAGGCTCTCGCGTTCGCCATCCTCGGCGACATTCTCCCGCCACGAGAGCGCGGCAAGTACATCGGGTACTTCACACTGGCCTTCGTCGGCGCGGCGTTGGTCGGCCCACTTCTGGGCGGATTCATCATCGACAACTTCACCTGGCCCTGGATCTTCTTCATCAACGTGCCGCTCGGACTCGTGGCGGGCGTTGTCGCACACTTCGCACTCCGACTGCCCTTCCCGCGTCGCAAGGCCAAACTCGATTGGACGGGCGCAGCGATGCTCTCGATCGCCATCGGTGCGCTCATGATCGCGTTGGAAGAAGGACAGGACGGGTGGACGAAGCCGCATGTTCTGGTGCTGTTCTCCATTGCACTGATCACCGTGGCCGCGTTCGTCGTCGCGGAACAACGTGCCGAAGAGCCGATCATCCCGCTGCGCCTTTTCGCCAACCGAGCGGTACTCACCGCGACGCTGCTCGGCATGTGCGCGGGCACGATCGCGTTCGGCGCAGGCCAGTTCCTCCCGCTCTACTTCCAGGACTCGTTGTTCGTCTCGCCGACCGAATCCGGCCTGCGAATGTTGCCGCAGATGATCGGCGTCACGATGGGGACGTTCGGCGTTGGTCGGCTGATCGCGAGGACCGGCAAATGCAAACCGTGGCCGATCTTCGGTACCGCCTGCGCAGTCGGTGGCCTGTTGGTGGTGTCGAGGATCTCCGGCGACACGTCGTACGCGACGCGGGTGGTGCCGCTGCGCGCGAGGGGGTTTGGCATGGCGTCGGTCTTCACGTCGTCCTCGATCGTTGCTCAGGGCGCTGTCGAGTGCCGCGACCTCGGGGTCGTGACGTCGACGATCATGTTCTTCCGAACGCTCGGGGGTTCGATCGGACTCGCCGTGTTCGGCACGATCCTGAATTCGACGATTCGATCCGAGATCCCCGCACGTCTTGGCATCGATGCCGATCGGGCCGGCGACCTCATCCGTTCTCCCGACGAGATTCAGCTCCTCCCGGCCAACCAGCGGATCGCTGTGGTCGAGAGCGTCGCGATTGGCGTCGGTCGGATCTACCTCGTGTGTGCTGGGGTCATGGCGTTTGGATTCATCGTCGCGCTGCTGCTGCCCGAGCGGCCGCTGCGCGAGCGGGCTGGGATCTCCGATGCGATGGAACAGCAGGGAGCCGGCGGCGCCTCCCCGGCCACAACCGCTCCGTGAAGCAAGTGCTCTGAGAACGCTGTCGAGGAGCGCGTAACCTGCGGCGATGTCGTCCTCTTCCAACGTTGACCGGATTGCCGTACTCGGGCTTGGCAAAGTCGGTCTGCTCGCTGCCCGTCTGCTCCACGATGGGGGGTTCGAGGTCGTCGGAATCGATCAACGCCCTCTGCACGCCGAGGTTCCGTTCGACGTCGTCACTGGCATCGACGTCGACTCCGACGAGCTGGACAGCCACCTCGGTCCGGTCGATGCGGTGTTGTCGTGTCTTCCGTACGCGCTGAACATCGGTGTTGCTGAACGAGCACACCGCCTTGGTCTCCACTACTTCGACTTGACCGAAGACGTCCCGACGACGACCCGCATCCGCGAACTTGCCGAATCATCAACCGGTTTGATGGCGCCACAGTGTGGCCTCGCCCCCGGCTTTGTCGGCATCGTCGCATCGACGCAGGCCGAGTCGTTCGATCGCTGTCGTTCGATCAAGATGCGTGTCGGTGCCTTGCCGCATCACCCGACGGGCCTCCTCGGGTACGCGTTCAATTGGTCGCCGGAGGGTGTGGTGAACGAATACCTCAATGACTGTGAGGTCATCGAGGACGGCGAGCGCAAATGGGTCTCGCCGATGGAGTGGCTGGAGACGATCTACGTCGCCGGCGCCCGCCTCGAAGCGTTCACCACATCAGGTGGTCTCGGCACCATGTGTGAGACCTATCACGGCGTCGTCGAGAACCTCGATTACAAGACGATGCGATATCCGGGCCATATGCAGCAGATGAACTTCTTCTTCCACGAGTTGCTGATGCGAGAGCGCCGCGAACTCGCCGGCGAGATCCTGACGAACGCGAAGCCGCCCGTCGACGAAGACGTCGTCTATGTCCACGTCGCGTCCGAAGGCGAGACCGATGGTCAGATGAAGCGGCTGGAGTACGTCCGAAGCTTCATGCCTCGCGATGTCGGTGGGAAACGCTCCACGGCCATTGCATGGACAACTGCCTCATCGGTCGTCGCCGTCATCGAGATGGTCCGCGCAGGGGCGCTGCCATCACGTGGGTTCCTCAAGCAGGAAGAGATCGACTTCAACGACTTCCTGGCGACTCCCACTGGATCGCTCTTCGCTGACGCTCAGCCCTAACTTCGCCAGAGTGGCACTGCTGAGAATCAGAACGATTCAAGTCATGTCGCATTGATGACGATACAGATGATGTGAAAGGCCATTCTCAGAGGAGCGGCGAAGCTCTGCTCGCCAAGCGGACGAATTGGACGAACGCGGCTCGCTACGTGCTTCGCGGGATGCTCGGCTTTGCGCTCGCCTATGTTGCGACGCGAGCGATTTCCGACGTTGTTCTGGACGAACCGCTCTGGCAGACGGACCGGTTGCTGATCGAGGGCCCCCTCTTTGTCCTGTTGTCCGGTGTGGCGCTGCTGGTCGGTGCGGCCATCCCGGTGCTTCGAGATCTCATGCGTGTCCAGCGTTCGGTTGCACGCAATGAACAAGAGTTGGCGCGTCGCAGCGACAGCCAACACCTCATCCGTGATGTGAACGCGGCATTCGAGATGGCGGAAGACGAACAAGCGTTGAACACGACCTGCGCGATGGCATTCTCGACAGCGGTCGACGCACGGGTCGAGGTGCTCGTGGCCGACGCGAGCAATGCCCACGTCGCTCGAGTCGTCGTGACCGAAGGGTCCGATGCGCCCGGGTGCGGATTGTTGACGCCGGGTTCGTGTCCGGCGGTTCGTCGTGGTCAGACGTTGCGGTTCGAGGACCCGAATGGTCTCGCGGCGTGCCCGCGGTTGCGGGAGCGTGGGCTTGATTCAGGAATCGGCGCGACCTGTGTGCCGGTGACGATCATGGGCACGCCGAGCGCTGTTGTCCACGCCCTCTCGCCCACCGATGCGACGGAACGAGACGCCCAGGACCTGGCTGAACGACTCGAGGGTGTTGCGGTGCAGTATGGGGCGCGGTTGGGGATGTTGCGGGCGATGTCGCAGTCGCAGTTGCAGGCTGATACGGATCCGTTGACGGGGTTGTTGAATCGTCGTGCGATGGAGAATCGTGTGCGTGAGTTGCGCAGCGATGGTCGTGGTTTTGCGTTGGCGATGATGGATTTGGACAACTTCAAGATTTTGAACGACACGTTTGGTCATGACACCGGGGATCGGGCGTTGCGCTTGTTCTCGCGGGTGTTGTCGAAGACGGTTCGTGATGGTGATGTTGTGTGTCGTCATGGTGGTGAAGAGTTTGTGGTGGTGTTGCCGGGGTCTGATGTGGTGACTGCGGCGCCGGTGTTTCATCGGTTGCGTCAGGAGTTGGCCGACGCGGTTGGTGGGTCGCAGGTGCCGCCGTTCACGGTGAGTGTGGGTTTGTGTGATTCGTCGTGGGCTGAGGAT
>JAJCXU010000431.1 GCA_029263275.1 Ilumatobacter sp. | reverse complement strand
GATGACGGCCGCGTCGGGGGTCTCCTGTTGGGTGCGATTGACCAGGACCCCAGCAACACATCCGGCACGCCAGCCCGATGACGCACACATCGTGAAGAGCGTTGCGGCCTCCATCTCGTAGTTGAGTACGCCCATCGATTGCCACTCGCTCAACGAGCCACGGAATCGCTCGACCACTCGGCCCGAGGCCGTGTCGTAGCGCTCCTGTCCCGGATAGAACGTGTCGCTCGATGCAGTGATACCGATGTGCACGTTGGCGCCAGACGATCGAGCTGCATCGACGAGCGCCGTGACGCACTCGAAATCGGCGACGGCCGGGAACTCCATGGGTGCGAAGTGCAGGCTGGCGCCATCGAGCCGGACAGCTCCGGTGGTGACGATGATGTCCCCCGGATTGACGCCCGGCTGAATGCCGCCCGTGGTGCCAACTCGAAGGAATGTGGTCACACCGAGTTGCGCCAACTCTTCGACCGCGATCGAAGTCGATGGGCCGCCGACGCCTGTCGAGCAGACGACGACGGGTTTGCCGTCGAGCAGGCCGAGCCACGACGTGAACTCCCGGTGTGCGGCCAGTGCAACAGGTTCGTCGAGCAGCGCAGCGATGCGCGGGACGCGCTCGGGGTCGCCTGGGATGATCGCCAGCGTGGCGCCTCGTACGTCGGCGGTGTTGAGCCCCAAATGAAACGTCTCTGCCATCTCGCTACCGTACCCGAGCCCCGATCTCCCAGCCTCGGGGCGAAAGCCCCGTCCTTCGAAATTCGTTCCGAGGGTGCCCGCTCAGGTCACTCTCGTTACAGATTTCGGTGCTGGTGTCGGGGACGACCGGGGGTTAGTGGCCGGTGACGCCGTGGTACGGGCGACCGGCTTCGTTGAACTCGGTGTAGATCTCCATGAATGCCTCACCGAACGGATTGACGCCACGCAGCGGCTGTGATGCGCGGCGCACCGTCCAGTCGTTCGGGGCGAGCGCATTGGCTCGTTCGAAGTTGCGCTCGGCGCCATCGGTGTCACCGTCTCGGCGCAGCTTGGCAGCGATGCGGAAGACGAGGCGAGCCTCTTCCTCGTCGGCGCTCAGATCACCGACAACTCCCTTGGCGTCATCGGGAGACATCCGCAGGGTGCCGTCCTTCGCCCAGGCGCGAATGTGGTCCATCTGCTTCTCGGAGTCGATGCCGGTGAGCTCGCGGAACGTGTCGCTTGCATACGCGCTCCAGTTCGGTTGGACGATGTTGTCGTCCTCGTCGATCATGAGCACCGTTGGCACATTCGAGATCGCGTAGAGCTCGGCAACGATGTGTTCAGCGTCGATCAGTACCGGGTACGTGATCCCGTCACAGCCAGCACGGACCGCCTCGACGTCTTCGTCGATGGCGACCGCGATCACTTGGAAGTTGTGATCAGCGAGTTCTTCTTGGAGTGCCTGCCAACCTGGCAGATCGAGGAGGCAACCTCACCACGAGGAGAACGCGACGAGCAGTTTCTTCTTGCTCCGGTGGTCGGAGAAGTTCATTGGCAGCCCGTTGATGTCGGGCAGCACGAAGTCGGGAGCCTTCATGTCGTTCACTGCGGCCCGGCGTTGTTCGCGAGGTGCGCCGATGGCGACCAGGCCTGACTCGGCATCAGTTGCGGCCGGGCGATCGAGGAGCGATGCGACGGCGGTGACATCGAGGCGGTCGCCGTCGAACAAGGCGGCACGATCGTTGACGATCACGCAGGTGTCGTCCTTGCACAGCCCTTCGGGCTTCAGTGTCCAGCCGAGTGCATCTTCGAGGCCAGCCGCATCGATGAGCGGGCCCCCTTCGAGCATCACGATGTCGTTGGTCGTCATTGCGTCACCGTACTGGTCCGGTCGCGCCCCGGTCGCCTCGGCCGGATCGATCGCTGCGAGATCGGCCGGAACCGGATGAGCGCAACGGAAACTTGGTCGCTATGGTGCCGCGGTGAGCGAGGCCGGTCCGATGCAACGAGTGAATTCGGAGCGCTCGGTCATCGCGTTTCTCGCCTTCATCGGGGTCTTGATGGCCTTCGGCATCGACGGTGCGCTCCCGGCGTTCGACGAACTCAAGGTGGCCTTCGATCTCGACGCACGCGGCCTCAGCCCGGCGATCACCGGGACGGTGTACTTCGTCGGGATGGCGCTCGGGCAATTGCTCTGCGGCGTGCTCGCCGACCGTTTCGGACGGCGCCCGATCTTGCTCGGTGGCATCGTCATCTATGCAGTCGGTGCCTTGGCCTCAGCGCTGGCCCCCAACCTCGCCGTTCTGTTGGTGGCGCGCTTCGTGTGGGGTCTGGGCTCATCGGCGCCCACGGTGTTGAGGTTAGCGATCGCGCGCGACTTGTATGCGGGCGACCAGATGGCTCGAGTGATCAGCACGTTCAGTGCGGTGTTCCTGCTCGGCCCGATCATCGCGCCGTTTCTCGGTGAGGCGATCTTGGCTGTCGGTGATTGGCGTGAGGTGTTCGCGGCGGCGCTCGTCCTCGCGGCGGTGGCCGGCGTCTGGACGGTGCGGTTCGGTGAAACACTCGAACCGGCCAACCGTCGCACGCTCGAACTCGCTCCGCTGCTCGACGCACTCCGAGCGGTCGCTGCCACGCCGGTCACGCGTTGGGTGATCATCTCGCAGGCATTCTTCGCGGGAGCGTTCTTCGTCTGGCTCGGTAGCGCACAACCGGTGATCGACGAGATCTACGATCGCCCCTCACAGTTCACCCTCTTTTTCGGCGCGTCGGGCATCGGGATGGCGCTGGCGCTCCTCTTCAACCGCCCACTCATCGAACGATTCGGCGCCGCCAGGATGGTGGTGTTTGCCGCGTGGGCTTTCGTTGGCCTCGCTGCTGTCGGTCTGGCCGGCACACTCGCTGCTGACGGGGTGCCATCGATCTGGTGGTGGTTTGGCTGGGCGTTTCTTGCCAATGCGATGTCGATGATCATGGGCCCGATGAGCGCGTCGTTGGCGCTTGAACCGATGGCGGACAAGGCGGGCACCGCCTCGGCGATTCTGGGTGTGTCGCAGCTCGGCGTTGGTGCGGGTTTCGCGGCGATCGTCGACGCCCAGATCGACGGAACGGTCACGCCGATGTTGCTCGGTTCGCTGATCTATGGCGTACTCGGCCTGGGGTGCCTGGTGTTGGCGACGCGTCAGCCAGCGGCGACAGCGCGGACACCACGGGCCGTGTCAGTCGGCGAACGCTGACTGCAGATTCTCCATCGTGATCTGACAGCCCCGCTCGAGATTGTCGCGGCGGCCCTCGATCTTGCCGGGGTACACGTCGGGGAGCGCGAGCATGGGTGCGTGGAACGACTCGGTCACCCGGCAGCTCGCTGGCCCGGTCGACTCGATGTCGTAGCGCCAGGTAGTGGCGTGCTCGAAGGACGGTGGTACTTCGTAGGCGAACGCTTGATCCGCTTCGGCCACGGTGACCTCGCAGTCGGCGTGCCAGGTGTAGTCCTGTGCCCTGTTGTGTCCGCGAAATCGGACGCCGACCGCGATGGTCGTTGCGTCGCCGAGGAACTCGCACCGCTCGTTCTCCGGGCTCAGTGTCGGGAGGCGTTCGAGGTTGGTGAGAAGGGCGTAGACGTCGGTTGCCGATGCGTTGACGTCGACGGTTGCAGACCCGTGGGTGGCAGATTGCTCCATGCGAGCAGTGTCGTTGATCCAGCGGTCGTGGAACGGATCGTGCTGGCGGGCGCGGCAAAATAGTCCGTGTCAGACCCCGCAGTGTGCTCAACTCCTGACATGAGATCGCTCGTCGGCCCACTGACCGCCGCCGTGTTGCTTGCCGCATGTGGCAGCGCCGGCCAGACGTCCACACCAGGAATTGACGGCGTCGCAACAGAGACCGGCGCCCCGACGTCGACCCTCGTCGGTGATGTCGGCACGTCCACTGCATTGGCCGCGTCGACGACGGTGGACGGAGCGACGCCAACGTCAACCGAAGCTGCTGCGCCCGAGGCGACCACAGCGCCGTCAGCCACTGACGCTCCGGCTGTAACGGAAGCTCCAGTCGTGACTCCTGCTCCGCCGGCAACAGACCCGCCGGCGCCGCCCGCAACCGACCCACCGCCAGCGACCGACCCGCCCGGGCCGGTCGGCGACACCGCTGCCGCGGACCCGGCAAAGTCCTGGTGGCACGTTGGCACCGAAGAGGGTGACCCGGAGGCGACGAGTGACGGCGTGAACTGCTTGGACTTGTACGAAGCGCAGGCTCTCGGCACGTTGTCGTACTCACGATGCGGGCCGTGGGAATCCTTCGACGGCTCGTACATGTGGACGGTCGTGCGGGGCGGACCGGCTGACAGATTCCAGGCGATCGTGTGGCAGCAGGGCGCGGCTCCGTTCACCTGGATTCCGAAGATGAAGCTTGTTGAGCCGGCGGTGGACACCGATTCCATACCGACCGGTTGGGGCAGGGTGTCGATGCTCACCGCCGATGTCGACAGCGGTCCGGCCGAGGAACTCTTGGCGGGGGTCAAGCTCGACGGGACCGGGAAGTTCTTGTACTTCGACGTCATCGACATTCGGTCAGGCAACCCGCAGCCGATTGCGACGGTGCACGACCTCGACCGTGGTCGTGCTGCTGCCGATGACGGGGTCGGCGTGGCGTTCTACACGCCGATCAACCTCGCCGGGGAGCCGAACTGTTGCCCGACCACGTGGGATCAGTTCCTGCTGACGATCACCCCAGATGGTTGGGGCGTGGTTGACGTCGCAACGGGAGTGCCTGGTGAGGCGCTGCCAGGCGACGGTCTCTGAGAGGTCCTGGCGGAGCAGAAGAAATCTCAGCCGATTGCGTCGGGCATCTCCGCCTTGCGACGGCCGATGTAGTCCTGCAACTCGGCGTCGATGGCATCGTCGAGCGCGGGCGCCTCGTAGTTGGCGAGCGCAGCCTTCCACGCAGTGTTGGCCCGATCAGCCGTGGTCGTGGCGCCATCTTCGAGCCACTGTTCGTAGCTCGAGTTGTCGGCGAGGGTTGAGCGATAGAACGCCGTCTCGAAGTTGGCGAACGTATGGCCCGTGCCGAGGAAGTGTTCGCCTGGCGTGTGCTCGAGGAACGCATCGACACCTTGGCCGTTGTCGCTCATGTCGAGGCCCTGGCCGAACTTCATCATCATGCCGAGTTGGTCGGCATCCATCATGAACTTCTCGTAGCCGACGGCGAGGCCGCCTTCCATCCAGCCGGCCGAGTGCAGCACGAAGTTCACTCCGGCCATCACTGTGGGAATGATGGTCGACGCGGACTCGTACGCAGCCTGAGCGTCGGGGAGTTTCGATGCGGTGAGCGAGCCGCCCGAGCGGAACGGCACCCCGAGGCGTCGGGCCAGCGCGGCCACGGTGTAGAGCACGATGGCGGGTTCCGGAGTGCCGAACGTGGGTGCGCCGGTGGCCATCGACATCGACGAGGCGAACGATCCGAAGATGACCGGAGCGCCGGGACGCACGAGCTGACAGAACGCCATGCCGGCGAGCGCCTCGGCAAGTGTCTGCGCGGCGACAGCGGCCGCCGTCGTTGGTGCCATCGCGCCGGAGAGGATGAACGGCGAGATGATGCATGCCTGATTCGCCGCGGCATACGTCTCCGCGGCAGCGAGCATCGTGTCGTCCCACACCAACGGCGACGACGCGTTGATCAGCGACGACATCACGGTGCGCTCGGTGCCGCTCTCGTCACGAAGGTCTCCACCGAAGCCAATCCGTGCCAACTCGATCGAGTCGGTCGCCCGTTCGCCAGCGGTGACCGAGCCCATGAACGGCTTGTCGCTGTACTTGAGGTGGGCGTAGACCATGTCGAGATGGCGCTTGTTGACG
>JAJCXU010000430.1 GCA_029263275.1 Ilumatobacter sp. | reverse complement strand
TTGCGCGCCGAGCCCAGAATGCGATCGTGCTCCGCAGCTTCGAGGCCCAGTCGGACCTCGCCATCGAGCACTGCGGTCACGGCAGGAACTGCTCCCCCACGCCGAATGGCGCCGAGGCAACGTTCGAGCGCGTCAGCATTCGACGGCGACGGGAGACCCAGGTTTGAAAAGATGGTGGACTCGAGTGCGACAACCGCATCGCCAGCGGCGAGCGCGTCGGCAACCTCGAGGGACAACTTCGGTTCGATCACCCCGGCAGGCTACGCGGCCGCCCCGATCATCAACCGACGGCTCCGACGTAACTGCCCTCCGGGTTGCCATTCGAGATGACACCTGGTGCTGCTTCGATCGTGATCGCGAGCGCGAGGACTGGCGTCTCGGTCGTGAACGTTTCGAGCTCTGGGTTCGGCCCAAAGATTCCGAGCGAGATCACGTCAGGATCGCTCGCGCCGGTATCGACCACTCCCCAGAGCTGATACGTCTGATCGGCACCGAGTGCAGGGAGCTCTCCCGCCCGGACGAAGCCATGTCCGTCTTGGTCGATGACCGCGACCGCTTCGAACGACGACCCGTCGGCGACGAGCGTTGCCCTGACCGAGTCACGGTCGGCTTCAGCTTCTTCATAGGCGGCCACGAGCGGGTTGATCGGAGCTGTCGCCCGGTCGGCGATGCCAATCGCAACGACGGCCACGATTGCCGCCGCCGCTGCAGAGGCGACCCACGGAGCGATCGTGGCGAATCGGCGACGGCGCGGTGCGTCGTCGATCGACATCACCTTGGCCAACTCGGGCCCGGGTACCGGCGCTGGCGAGTCGAGTTCCTGCTCGATCCGGCTCCAGAGACCTTCAGGGGCGTCCATCCCCGTAAACGCCAACATCGTTGCGACCTCGCGGTGCTCCCGGACCTCGGCGGCGGCCTTCGGGTTGACGGCGAGGTAGTCCTCGACGCGACGTGCCTCGTCGGGCGAGACGGCATCGAGGGCGTAGGCGCCCAGCAACTCATCGAGCTCGTAGCCGTCGCCCGCGTCGGCCCCGTCGTCCATGCTTCCACCCATCATCATTCCGATCCAACCGTCACGCCGGCTTGCACCAGCTCCGCTCGGAGTCGCTTCAGTCCGACTCGAATTCTGCTCTTGACCGTGCCCTCTGCCTCACCGAGTTCATCGGCGGCCTCTTTGTATGTGCGGCCACCGAAGTAGGCGAGTTCGATCGCTGCCCGCTCACCCTCGTTGAGCACGGACATCGCGTCGCGCACGTGACCTGCCAGCGCCATGTCCCAGACCTCTCGGGCGAGGTCGTAGCCACCTTCGGCCTGAACGCGCGATTCGCGTTCTTCTCGATTGCGGCGTGCGACATCAGAGCGGATGATGTCCACTGCCCGCCCGTGTGTCTGTGCCAACAGGTAGCTGCGGAGCGTGCCGCGTTCGGGGTCGAACCGCTCGGGGGTGTTCCACAGCCTGAGGAACACTTCCTGCACGACCTCTTCGGCACGCGCATGATCGCTCAACAGTCGTTTGGCCAACCCGAAGACGGCGCCGGCGTTGCGTCGATACGCCTCGGCGAGCGCGGACTGCTGATATCGCCCGATCGACACAACGAGTGCAGCATCGGACGCCTCTGTGTATTCGGACTTCACATCAGGTGTACGGAGCCCCGGCGGATCCGGATGTCTCGCCGTCGGAGAATTCTCCGACGGTGGCGGAAGGGGCTCGCCGGTCACTGGTGCGTGAACCTCGTGACCGTCTCGACGTGGTGCGTCTGCGGAAAGAGATCGAGGACCTCCACCCGCTCGGGCCGGTAGCCAGCTGCCGCGAGCAGGGTGGTGTCGCGCGCCAAGGAGACGGGGTCACAGCTGACGAGCACGATCGGCGCTGGCGACGCGGTGACCAGCGCATTCACTCCGGGCTTGCCGAGGCCGGGTCGTGCCGGATCAGCGACGATCACATCGATGGGAGCACCATCGGGGGCGGCCCAGTTGCCGACTTCGCCGCGGACGATGTTGACGTCGCGACCAGCCAGGTTGTGCTCGGCATCGAAACACGACGACTTCGACGATTCGATCAAGGTCACCTTGGCCACGTCGGCCATCACCGTGGCGGCGAACAGTCCCACGCCGCCGTACGCATCGACCGCGTGCCGCGCGGTGGCGAGTTCTGGCGCAGCGCGGCGGACGGCGTCGATCAACAACTCCGCGGCCTCAACGCCGGACTGGAAGAACGAACCTGCCGACACGCGCAGCTCGCGACCGTCGACATCCTCGGTCAAGAACGCCCGATCGCCGATGTGAACGGTGTCGGGGATGCCACTGACCAGGCCCGTACCGGGCTTGCCTTTCGGCTTGGTCCAGCGCGCTGTGACGGCGCCCGTCGAGGTCGAGGTTCGCAGCGTCACTTCGACGCCGGGTGCGATGGCCAATTGGGGCAGGAGGTCGGACAGCACGAGATCAGCCACGTCGCAGCTGTTGATGGGCAGCACGGTGTTGGTGCCCTCCTCTCGGAATCCCAGACCGCCATCGGGTCCGCCGACGACGCGGATGGTCGTGCGATACCGGAACGGGTGCACCGCATTGCCCATGTCGACGATGCCATCAACGAGGTCGGGGTCGAGGCGGCCGATGCGACGGAGAGATTCGCGCACGATCTCGGTCTTCGCTTCGAGTTGGGCGAGCGGATCAATGTGCATCCAACCGCAGCCGCCGCACCCTGCTCGACGGTGATAGCACTGTGGTTCGATTCGGTCGGGAGACGCTTCAAGTACTTCCCCGACTGCGCCGCGCGCAAAATCCTTCTTCTCCGACTCGATCGCAACCTCGACCTCTTCACCCGGCAACGCGCCGCGCACGAAGACGACGCGGCCGTCGACGTCACGCGCCATGGCGTCGCCGCCAGCGACGAGGCGATCAGGACGAACGGTCAGTGTCATGGGTTCAGCGTAGGACGACACGCGACCGAACCAGACCATGAGAGACTGGGGTATGGAAGAACCGCAAGACGATGGGGTCGTCGAGACCGGCGACACCGATTGGTATTGGGACCTCGACAAGCGCATCGCCGTGCAGGCCGCAGACCGCGGGCCCGCCGATCAGACGTTGGGACCGTACGACACGAAGGGCGAGGCTGAGAACTGGAAGGCCACGTCGAGCCACCGCAATGACATCTGGGAGTCCGACGACGATGAGTGGAACGGCGTCGGCTCCAAACAGGACTGACCTGCCCGTTTACACCTCTCCGCTTCACGTCTCCGCTTCACCTCGGGATGAGAACGGAGAGGCCCGCCACACCAGCGCGCGGCTTCCGAATTCCGGGCGACGACTGACGCCCCGCTAGTTTCTGCGCCGTGGCCCGCCCGATTCAGATCGTCCCGTCCGTCCTGCCCGCCGACTTCTCCAAGCTCGGTGAGGAGGTGGCCGCGCTCGAGGCTGCCGGTGTCGACCTCATCCAGTGGGATGTCATGGATGGCCAGTTCGTCCCGAATCTGACGTTCGGCCCCGACGTGATCAAGTCAGCTCGACAGCACTGCAGCCTCCCGTTCGAAGCCCACATGATGGTCTACACACCCGATGTGATGGCCAAGGACTACATCGACGCCGGTTGCTCACGACTGATCGTGCACGCCGAGGCCTGCACACACCTGCACCGGACCCTCGGCAACATCAACGCGCTCGGCGGCAACGCTGCTGTCGCGCTCAACCCGGCGACGCCCGCTTCGGCCATCGAGCACGTGCTCGATCTTGTTGACCTCGTGCTCGTCATGACGGTCAATCCCGGTTTCGGCGGCCAGTCCTACATCTCCGCCATGGAGCCGAAGATCGCCGAAGTCCGCAAGATGCTCGACGACTCGGGTCGCGGCGACGAGATCGAGCTCGAAGTCGACGGGGGCATCGGCCCGGACACCATCGCCGGAGCTGCCGCCGCTGGCGCCAACGTCCTCATCGCCGGAAGCGCGCTCTACCGCGACCCCGAAGGCCTCGAGCACGCGGTCAGCGACCTGCGCGCCCGCGCCCACGCCGCCATCGCCTGACCCGCGCCCGCGCCCTCTGTCACCCCGCCGCGCCCCTCACCACCACCCATCATTCCGATATTCGTGACGAGGGTGCCCTCTCAGGTCACTCTCACAACAAATTCCAGGATCGAGCGGACCAGGCCTCCCAAAAATGATGCGAAAGTGCCCGTGCAGGGCATCCTGCGCACGAATTTCGGATTGACGCGACGGCTTGGCCTCAGCAGAGTTGCGCCGTCGAGGTGTTGCACGTCTTGCTGATTCCTCCGACCGCGGTGACGTCGTTGAACGTGGGTCCTGCCGTGTTGTCGCTACCTCCCAACGCCGAGGCTCCGACGCCCGTGGCTGAGTTGCGGAACCCGCCGCTCGCCCATCCCTGGTTCTGCGTCGCCGAGTTCTCCTTTCCACCAGACACCGACGACCTCGGTCCACTTGCGGTGTTCTCGAGGCCACCCGACACCGACGCGCGTTCGCCGCTGGCGGCGTTGGTGCCACCGCCCGAAACCGACGCGTACTCCCCCGACGCCACATTCAGATAGCCGCCTGACACGGACGGGGCGAGACCAGTGGTTGCGGAGTTGTTTCTCCCCCCGGACACCGACGAGTCGAAACTGCTCGCCACGTTGTAGCCACCGCCTGAGACCGACGAGTTCTTGCCGCTTGCTGTGTTGACCGAACCACCGGATACCGATGAGCCAACGCCACTGGCCGTGCCGTCGACGCCGCCCGATATCGACGACGCCGGACCGCTTGCGTCGTTGTGTGCTCCGCCTGAGACGCTGGCCCACTCATCGGAGATCACGTTCGAAAAGCCGGCCACGAGCCCCGAGTGGCTGGTCCAACCGTGTTCGGTGCCGACGACGATGTTGTGGCTTCCGGTCCGTGGTTCCGCAATCCTGCCCGGCTCGTTGTAGCCGACGATCAAATTTCCGACGCCGTTGCAGTTCTCAAAACCGGTCACGCCGCACACGCTGTCCGTGCTTCCGTCGACGATCTGGACGTTGACGCCGGTGAATCGGACGGTGGGATGCCCATCAACTGTCGTTGCGGTCATCGACGCAAGTTTCGTCTCGAGTGCGCTGACCTTCTGTGCGAGCTCGGTCAACGATGACTTCGTGTAATAGCCGTTGACGTCGATGATCATCCCGACGGACCCCGCATTGTTGAACACCTTGAACCGGCCAGCCGACGAGATCGGTGTCGCCACGGCATTCGGTATCGGCGGCTGACCCGGCGCCGGATTCAAACTCGACACAAACGGCTGAGGCACACCATCAGGCCAGATCGTCAAGAACGACTCGACCGACGCACCCAACGCCGTCACATTCATCGACAACCCAACCGCGTCGGTAGGAATCGTGCACTGCGACCCGACAACAGGGCCACGCGTGCCAAACGCCTCGAACACTCGAACCTCACCCGCGGCCAACGGCGCCCCACCAAGCTCGCGGGTGTCCTCGAGACGACACGGCGTCACCGGCACAAACGTCGTATCCACATCGCCAGGCGCAGCATCAACCCGCGCAGCAGCGATCAACATCAACATGACGACCATCGCGACGACTGCTCCTCCTACGAACCACGCGATCGAACGAAGACGAATCGTCACTGACACCGGACACCTCCAAGGCATAGGCGCCCGGCCCAGATACCAAACGTCCTCACCAATCAGTGTTCCACAGCCACACACACCCCCAAGCAACACTTCCACTGTCCGAAATTCGTGCCCAAGGTGCCCTCCGCGGGTGCCTTCGCATCATGTTTGGAGGCCTGGCCGCTCCGGTCCAAGAATTTGTTGTGAGAGTGACCTCAGAGGACACCCTCGGCACGAATTTCGGGATGGCGTGAGCCGGGGCGACCTCGACGCGTCAGAGCTAAGGGGCGGGGCGGAGCATGCCCCACATGTGGGGGCCGACTTCGCCGAGGGTGGCATCGGGGTCGAGGTCCCACTCGCTGCGCACTTCGAAGCCGTGGTGGCGGTAGTAGGAAACCAGCTCCGGCCGCTCGGTCTCCAGATAGCACGGGATGCCGTCCCGATCGGCCTGCTCGAAGACGGCGTCCATCAGGAGTGCACCCAAGCCCTGTCGCTGCCAGTCCGGATGTGTCGCGAGCAACTGGAGGTACCAGTGCGGTTCAGCGGGCTTGTTCGCCTCCATCGGCGGACCGATCAGCTCGAACCGCGCCAACAGTTCTGGACTCGGTGGCGGACCGACCTTGATCGCCTCCGGCTCAGGTTCTCCGGGAACGGCAGGAGGGAACCAGATGGCGATGGCCGCCGCGTCGTCAGTGCACCACGGCTGCCGGTGTGCAATCCAGTTGGTCATCGCCCCGGCGAAGACCGCCCCATCCGGCTGGAAGTACGCGTCGTCGTCCGGATACAGCCACCGCATCACCGGGTCGTCGTGGAACGCCCGCATAGCGGTGATGCACATGTTCCGGAAGTCGGCTTCGGTTGCCCGACGAATCAGCATTCCGCCAACGTAGAGGACGTGCTACAACCAGCACGTGCGCAGGTTGGACGAGGAACCGATTGTCGAGTCCGTCCAGGCTCGCGCCGCGCTCGCCGGCAACCCGTCCGACGGATACGCCGGTGCGGTGTTCGCGATTCCCTTGGATGCCTACGCCGCAACCGTCACGTTGCACGAGGCTGAACACTGGTCGGTGTGCGACCAACTCTCTGGTCGGCGTGTCTTCGAAAGCATCGCCGCCGTTCACGACAGTGCCGCAGGCATTGGACCCGATGACCCGCATGCCCTGCTTCTCGCGACGGTGACCAAGTTCCTCCGCAGCGTCGACGCTCCACCCTCGCCGTGTTCGATCGTTGTGACGTCGACCATTCCGGTGTCCGTCGGTCTCGCCGGATCGAGCGCGATCGTGATCGGCGTACTCCGAGCTCTGTACCGCGCAGCTCACCAGCCGCTGCCCCATCGGATCGCTCTGGCGTCGGCCGCCTTCGTCATCGAGACGCAACAGCTGGGCATCACCGCGGGTCTGCAGGACCGCCTCCTCCAGGCGTTCGGACGACCGTTGCTCATGCGTTTCGACCAGCCCGGCGAATTCGGAGCAGAACGAGCGCCGGGCGAAGACCGCGGCAGCTCGCAGATGGTCGAGCCCGCTGCCGATCTTCGGTTCTTGGTCGCGCACCGCGCGGCGCTTTCCGAGCCGAGCCACGTCGTTCACGGCGATCTCCGGCGACGTTTCGACGCCGGCGACCAGGCCGTTCGAGGAGCGATGAGCCAGTTGAAGGCGCACGCAGTCTCCGCCGCGAATGCCTTTGCTGCCGGCGATGCCGAGTGGCTCGGGGAGTCGATGGACGCCACGTACGAATTGCGGGCAAGCATGATCGACCTCGTGCCCGGCCACGTCGAGATGATCGACGCGGCTCGATCTGCCGGGGCGTCAGCCAACTACACCGGATCGGGGGGCGCCATCGTGGTACTCAGCCCGAACGACGAGGTCGACTCGGCGACGCGTCAATCGCTGAACAGGCTCGGCTGCGAGGTCGTGGCGGTGGATGCCGGGCCCGGTGCTCCGTGGCCCACCTGGTCACCGTCGTTAGACTGAGCGGTATCACCAAGCACCAGGCCGACGGTCACGGCGTCGCGCACGCGCTGTTTTGCTCCAGCCAGATCGGCGACCGACCGCTCAACGGCACCACGTGCCTTGCAGAAGACGAAACGACAATCGATGACGTCGATGCCCGTGCTCTCCTCCAGCGCCACCGCGTACGTGGCTCCCTGCAACTCGTAGGCCGCGAGCTTCGCATCGATCTCCTTCGGCGAGGACGCGCTGTCGGTCTTCCAGTCGATGATGACGAGGACAGCTGGAGCCTGCACCAGCAGATCGAAGTACCCCTCGATCATCACATCGCCGAGCGGAGCAGCGACGTACAGCTCGCGGAACGAACTGTGGCGCCGAGCCAGGTCGAGCGCATCTGACGCGAGGGCGGAGCGGACGAGTGCCGTCACCGTGTCGACGGCGTCGGGAATCGCGTGGAGATCGCACTGCCGGGCTACCAGCGCATCGAGGTCGACAGGATCGTCGAAATCGATGACCTCCAACGTGGCGTGCACCGCGCTCCCGATGGCTGAACCGGCACGGCCCTTCTTGCGGACGATGGTCGGACCCGAGTCAGATTCGGCGGCCACGTCGTCAGTGTCGGTGTCGGGTACCGAGTTGTCGACCGCTCGTGCAATCGCTGTTGCGGAGTACGCCGCCGGGGTGTCGTGTGGAGCGAGCAGTGCTCGTCGCTCGGCGATCCACCGCGCCCGAGCAGCCATCGCGTCGCCGGCTGGCTCGCTCACCGGAGCGGACTGTTCTGCCTGAGGCGGTACCCGGGCGCTCTCGGTCGGACGATCCGATGACTCGAACCGGCGACTCAACTCGGGGTGCTCGGTGGCAAACGTCGCGAGGCGACCCGCGTAGGTGTCTTCGGTTTTCTTGCTGGCCTTGTGATGTCCGGACACGATGAGGTGGTCGCGGGCACGCGTCGCGGCGACGTAGAGCAAACGCAGCTTCTCGTGCCCGTCCATCTCCTCTTCGATGTCGGCGCGTGCGGTGTGTTCAGCCGTGGCAACACCTGAGCGGAGCTTGACCTCAGGCTGGCCGGTCTCGTTCCAGAGCACACTGACACCGTTCTTCTTGCCCTGGGCCTTCGTCGTCATTCCCGACAGGATCGTGATGGGAAACTCGAGGCCTTTCGAGCCATGCACGGTGACGATTTGTAGTGCGTCGTCATCGGTCTCGGGCA
>JAJCXU010000429.1 GCA_029263275.1 Ilumatobacter sp. | reverse complement strand
GTAGTAGATGAACCGCTCCCCTGCCTCGATCTGCTCTGCAGCACTGATCGCAATCGACGAGGGCGCACGCCATCCGACTGGTGTCGACCCCCGCAGGTGCGCCTCGCTGAACGCCGAGTTCTCGAGTTCGGCCATCGACACGACCGGTACTGCCTGCCCGAGGAACGGGTCGAACGGCTGCACTTCAGGCGGGGGCACCTGGCGTCTGACGATCTTGTCGCCGGCCGTCCATCGCAGCACGTTGAGTACCTCGCCGCCCAACAGCATCCGGTACCCGACCAGACCGTGCTCACCCGGCGTGAGACCCGTCGTGATTGAGGTCAGTGCGGTGGCCGTCGTGGTCGGTGCCACGGTATGGATCGACCGTCCGACGAACGTCGACAGGGTCGGCATCAGGTCCTGATGGGCTTGGAACTGGTCCCAGCCGAGGCCGTCGAGGACGAGCAGCACACACTGTTCGGACTCGGCCACTGGCTGCGGCATCCACGTCGGCAGTGTTCCCGCCGACCAAGTCGACGGCCCGAGCAGCGCAGGAACGATCCCTCGTACATTCGCCCCCGCGTAGTCCGGAATGATCGGCCCGCCGCCTGATGTCGAAGTCACTGAGACAAGTTGACCACGAACGACGTCCCTTCCACAAGGTCGCCAGCCAATTGTTCGAGTTAAGGTGATCAGGTGCGCATCTCGACCCGTGGGGACTACGCCTGCCGAGCGCTCCTCAGTCTGTCGCTCCACCGCGACGAGGGTGGGCCCACGTCGGTCCGCGACATCGCCGAGCGCACCGCACTCCCCCAGCCATATCTCGAGCAGATTCTGCTCGCGCTCAAAGGCGCCGGGCTGGTCCGCTCGAAGCGAGGCGTCGGTGGCGGCTACGTCCTGGCCCGCGACCCTGAGGACATCATGCTGTCCGACATCGTGTCGGCGGTCGACGGCCCGATCACGGTTGGCGACTTCGGTGCCCCGCACCAAGACGGCTCATGTGACCACGAAGGTCAATGCGTGTTGCTCGAAATCTGGAATCAGGCGGGCACCCACATGCGCGAGCACCTCGAGGGCTACTCACTCGCCGGTATCGCCGCCATTGCCCAGGGCCAGGCGCCCTGGCCGCAACTGAAGCGACACTGACCCACACGGACCCACACTGACCCACACGGTCCCGGCAGCAGCCGGCACCGACCAGTCCGCTTATGCGGTCGCAGCGTCGAGCCAGGCCTGCAGATCGCTCGCCAGTGGACTGTGGAACGTGACTCGTTCCTCGGTGCCCGGATGATTGAACGCCAATTCCGCTGCATGCAGGAACGGGCGTTGCACCCCGAGGTTGGGTCGGCGTTGGCCGTACACGGGGTCACCGACGAGCGGATGATTGATCGATGACAGGTGGACGCGGATCTGGTGTGTACGACCGGTTTCGAGACGACACTCGAGTCGAGACACGACCGCCGGTTGGGAGTAGGTACCGATGACTCGGTAGTCAGTCCGGGCGTACTTGCCGTGGGCGACCACGGCCATCTTGAGCGGGTCACTGCGATTGCGTCCCAGAGGCGCATCGATGATGCCGTGGGGAGCGTCTGGCACGCCCCACACGAGTGCTTCGTAGCGACGGGTACAGGTGTGATCAGCGAACTGATCGATCAGGTACTCGGCAGCCTGATTGGTGCGCGCAACGACGAGTAACCCCGAGCTGCCCGCGTCGAGCCGATGCACGATGCCCGGCCGCATCGGTTCGCCGACACCCTCGATGTCGGGAAATCGCGCCAGCAGTCCGTTGGCCAACGTTCCGGTCATGTTGCCTGCGCCAGGGTGCACCACCAAACCTGCTGGCTTGTCGACGACGATGACGTGTTCATCTTCGTGCACGACGCCGAACTCGACCGATGAGTCGGCCTGCGGGAGTTCGACCTGCGGAAACGTCGCTGGATCGACCGAGACGACCTGGCCTTCGACGAGCCGAACCTTGCCCGACGGCGCCGGATCGCCGTCGACGACGACACCCCCGGCAGCGATCGCTGCAGCAGCGTCGGCCCGGCTGATGTCGCCCATCAAGGCGACGATGCGGTCGAGCCGTTGCCCGTCGAGCGCTGGGGGAACCTCGTCAATGATCATGCGGCGTCGCTTTCCGGCTCGTTCTCTGGAGTCGTATTCTCGGGCGTCGGCAGACGACGGCTGACGAGGATCGTATTGAGAATCAGGACGCCGGCGCCGACGTTGATTGCCATGTCGGCAACGTTGAAGATGGGAAACCACTGGAAATCGATGAAGTCGACGACGGCGCCGCGTAGCCAGGCCTCGCCCCGAAGCAGACGATCGACGAGGTTGCCTCCGGCACCGCCGATGACCAATCCCATACCCAGCGTCGACAGTCGACTCGCTTCGGTCCGCAATGAAACGAGAAGCCACACGATGACCGCGGTGGCCACGACGGCGATGACTGGGCCGAGGCCCTCGCCACGGCTGAACGCCATGCCGCTGTTGAAGGCCAGGTTGAACTGCAGCGTCCAGAACACTTCGATCTCGCGATCGGTGCCCAGGCCGGTGACCGCCCAATGCTTCGACAACTGGTCGATGGCAACGACGACCACGGCCAGCATGACAGGAGCCCGCCAAGCTGCGGCGCGGGCGGTTGCCATATTCAGTACGGGTGCAGTTCGGGTGCGGTGCTGTGGGGCTTACCGGAAACCGGCGCCGCTGACCTTCTCGACAGCCAAGACGGTGGTCTCAGGAATCGCTTCGAGGCGCTCACGCGGGATCGGCTTGCCGGAAACAACCGAGTAGCCGTAGGTGCCGGCCTCGATGCGGGCCAAAGCCTCGTCGATGTCGCCAATGGTCTGTCGGGCCTGTCCGGAGAGCAGACGATCGAGGTCACGCTGCACGACCATGGTGTCGCCTTCGCCGCCTTCGTCGTCGAACTGCACGTCGCCCATCTCACCGTCTTCGATGATGGAGGTGGCTTCGTCTTCCAGACGAGTGGCACGGGCGAGCTCGGCCGCGCGTCGACCCAGCAGCTCGTCGCGTTGCGACTTGAGGAACTTCACGTCGAAGTCCTTCGTGTAGGAGATGCCGTCCTTGCTCGTGCCGCGCGGCTTGGGGACCTCGACCTGCTCAGGGACCTCGTTCGACAGCAATGGCGACAAGGGCGAGTTGGTCTTCTTCTTGGGCTTCGGCGTGAGCTTGGGAGGCACCGCCTGGATCGGTCGTGGAGTTGCGGGGGCTGCGGCAGCTTTCTTCGCCGACTTCTTTGTCGGCTTCTTGGCTGCGGTCTTCTTTGGCGTCACTTCTTTGGCCACTGCCTTTTTCGTAGCGGCCTTTTTGGCCGCGGTCTTTTTGGGAGCTGCCTTGTTGGGAGCGGTCTTCTTCGGCGCGGGCTTTTTGGCCGCGGTCTTCTTCGGAGCTGCCTTTTTGGCCGCGGGCTTTTTGGGAGCTGCCTTTTTGGGAGCTGCCTTTTTGGCCGCGGTCTTCTTTGGCGCGGCTTTCTTTGCAGCCGCCTTCTTGGCGGTTGGCGTCTTCGCTGCGGCACGCTTGGCGGCGGGCTTCTTCTTTGCAGCTGCTTTCGACTTTTTCGGTGCGGCCATCTGCGCTCCTTGTGACGGTATTGAGCGCTGGACTCTAGCGGAACAGGTGTGCGATCGTGCTCATCCCTCTGCGCGGGCGACGGTCGCCTTCGAGACGACGATGCTCGGCTCGGTCAGTCCGTCGTCGACGAACGTCTCCACACTCGTGGCCAGCGTCTCGGCAGCGATCAGGTCTTCGTGCCGTGCAATCGCACCGATGGTGACGGACTCCGCAGTGATCGTGAGCGCGATCCGGTCTGACACGTGCAGGTCAGCGTCGCGGCGCGCCTGCTGAACGAGCCGAATCAGGTCGCGGGCACGTCCTTCCACTTCGAGCTCCTCGGTCACTTCGATGTCGAGTGCCACGACGCCGCCTGAACGCCCCAGACCAGTACTGGCCATGCCGTCGCCCATGCTGTCGTCGGCGACCAACGCGAGCGTGTACTCGCCGTCGAGGAGCTCGACGCCGCCGACGGTCACCGTGCCGTCATCCACGCTCCAATCGCCGGTCTTGTGCGCCTTGATCACGGTCTGGACATCCTTGCCCAGCCGCGGACCGAGTGCCTTCGGCACCAACTGCAGCTGTTCAGTCGCGACCGAAGCGACGTCGTCGGTGAGGACGACGTTGCGCACATTCACCTCGTCGGCAATGACGTCGGTGAACGCGGTCAAGCGATCTGCGCCTGGCGTTGCCACGGTGACCGAGTTCAGCGGGAGTCGGACGCGGCGCTGATTCGCCTTACGAACCGACAGCGTTGCCGAGCACACGTCACGCACGAGGTCCATTGACTCCACGAGTTCGCTGTTGGCCGGGAGTTCGTCGACCGACGGCCAGTCGAGCAGATGCACACTCGAGGCGTCTGGGTTGAGGCCGTCATGGATCGATTCCGAGATGAACGGAAGCAGCGGTGCTGCGATGCGGACCAGAACCGACAAGACGGTGTGCATTGTGTCGATGGCCTCATGGTCACCTTCCCAGAAGCGGCTGCGGCTGCGGCGCACGTACCAGTTGGTCAACACGTCGAGGTAGTCGCGTACGTGCTGGCAGGCTCCGAACAGGTCGTACGCATCGAGCGACGTCGTGGTCGCCTCGACCAGATCGCGCGTCTTCGCCATGACGTACTGGTCGAGCACGTTCGTGGAGTCCGTGCGGTGCTCACCTTGGTGGTCGGCGGCGTTGGCGTACAACGTGAGGAAGTACCACGAGTTCCAGAGCGGCAGCAGCACGTGACGCACCGTGTCGCGCATGCCGGTCTCGGTGACCATGCCGTCGCTGCCACGCAGGATGGCCGAACTGAGCAGGTGCCAACGCATCGCATCTGCACCGTGCACGTCGAAC